>JBAQEN010000820.1:0-1697 GCA_049286765.1 Methylococcaceae bacterium | reverse complement strand
GCTTTAACCCGTCGCAATACCGGCGTTAGTCAGCAAACAACATTGCGTATTGCCGATTTGAAACTTGTTCCGGAAACCCGTGAAGTCACACGCGGCAATGAGCTTATCGAATTGACCTCGATTGAGTTTCAGATTTTAGAACTGCTGATGAGGCAGTCGCCGCGCGTGGTTTCAAGACAGAATATTGAATACAGCATCTGGGGGGATACTCCACCCGAAGGAGAAGCGCTGCGTGTACACATTCATCACCTGCGTAATGCCGTTGATAAGCCATTTGCAGATCTCTTATTACATACTGTACGTGGAGTCGGTTACCAATTAAAGCAAAGTAATGCGTTATCGTCATAAGATCAGATTCAGAATTTTTCTGACCTACCCGGTACTCGCGCTTTTGCTCAGTATCTTCATGGGGTTATTTCTGAAAATCGCCTTTAACTCTCTCGAAAGCCAGTTTATGAATTCCTATTTAACGGAAGAACTGGAGCATTTCATCAAGCTGACAGAGCAAAACCCTGAGTTATCGATGCAACGCTCAAAAAACTGGGTGGTCTATAAAGTCGATGCGAACAAACCAGTGGATGAAGTGAGCTTCCTGTCTGGTTATCCTGAAGGCATACATGACGTTGAACATAATCAACACGAATATGATGTCGCCATCAAAGATCTTAACAAGCTGCGGTACATTATTGTTTATGATGATACCGATTTTGAAACGCTTGAATACAATTTGATGATCTATTTGGTCGCGGCTGTATTTATTATTCTCTGGCTGGCCACCTGGTGCGGCCTGTGGTTTTCAAAAAAAGCGCTGGAACCGGTAACATCGCTGGCAGCAAGCATCAAGATGCTTAACCCGGAAAAGGCTGTCGGCTATTTATCAGAGGACTACACGGATGATGAAGTCGGTATTCTTGCTCTGGAATTTGATGCCTATAGTCAGCGCTTACAGGCATTGATTCAACGCGAAAGAGAGTTTACCGGCAATGCCAGTCACGAATTGAGAACGCCGCTGGCGGTTATTATGGCAGCCAGTGAAAGTCTGTTGCTAAGGCCGGATCTACCCAAGGATATCGGGTTGCGGATAGAACGTATCCAAAGGTCGGCGCACGAAATGGCAGAACGCCTGGATACCTTGCTACAGCTGGCGCGTAATACTGCATCGCTGAACGATACTATTGATAAAACCGAGCTTGTTGCTGTTGTCGAGCAACTGATTGAAGATCACTGTAGCCTGCCAGGCAAGGAGGTAAAGGTAATCAAAAGAATTCAAGGACACCCAAGCATTAATGCATCTGGTCCGATTATCTCAATGTTGATGGGCAATTTAATAAAAAATGCAGTCACTTATACCGATAAAGGCTCAGTGACCATTTTCTTAAATGAGCATGAGTTTTCGGTTACTGATACGGGGCAGGGTATTGATACCGACGAAATTGGGCAGATTTTTGAACGGGGTTATCGTGGGCAATCCAGTCAAGGCAGCGGCCTGGGGCTGGCTATATCGAAACGGATCTGTGATTATTATGGCTGGCAGTTAAAAATTGAAAGCCGTAAAAATAAAGGAACTTATGTGCAATGGGTGTTCAATCCGTATTAATTTCAATGCGGTTGATTTAAGTTAAGACGAAAAAAGCTCTCACGGCAATTGCTCCTGGCTTTGCCTTAGGCTATCTTGTCATGAAACAGTCAGGTTTCGG
>JBAQEN010000819.1:0-2571 GCA_049286765.1 Methylococcaceae bacterium | reverse complement strand
ACCCATGGCAATGGCGCGATTCTGGCGGCATTGGAGGCAGCGACTGGCGTAACGCCGACTATAATCGGCAAACCGGAACCTATCATCTATCAGCAAGCTCTCGCTTTACTAGGCGTAGAGCCGGCTGAGACGGTGGCAATCGGCGACCTCCTGGAGACCGATATACTCGGCGCTGTCCGTACAGGCATTCGCAGCATCATGGTACTAACGGGAATATCTACTGAAGCCGATTTGAAGGACGTCGATTATCGACCAACATGGGTTATGCCCGATATTCGCTCCGTAACGCAAGCATTTCGAAGTTAAACATTGCATATCTTAGTACAGCACCGTGTTCATTAGTCATAGTGATGTGTTTGTAATACATTGATAGCCTAATTGTTAATGCAAAAAAGTGCTGCACTAGTAAAACCATAAAAACATCAGGAGCCGCTGCCATGAAAAAATTCATCAATTCCATCGATACGCTGCTTGACGAAAGCCTGCTTGGATTTTCCAATGCTCATGCCGATATTATCCAACTCAATGCCCAACCCCACTTTGTCAGACGCTTAAATCCCCCCAAAAAAGGCAAGGTCGCATTAATTTCCGGCGGCGGTTCAGGGCATGAACCGCTGCATACCGGTTTTGTCGGCTCAGGTATGCTGGATGCGGCCTGTCCGGGCCAGATATTTACCTCCCCTACCCCCGATCAAATGCTGGCTGCGGCGCAAGCGGTGGAAAACGGCGGCGGTATTCTATTTATCGTCAAGAATTATGCTGGCGACGTGATGAATTTTGAAATAGCCTCAGAAATGCTGGATTATCCCAATGCAACTGTTTTAGTGAATGATGATGTCTCCTTGCCGAAAACGCATAGCACCGGTCGGCGCGGCGTCGCAGGTACACTGATCGTGGAAAAAATTGTCGGCGCGGCGGCAGAGAACGGTGCGGATTTGGCAACCTGCAAAACACTGGGTGATAGAGTCAACGGCGCCACTGCTTCAATGGGCGTCGCGCTGAGCAGTTGCACAGTACCCGCGTTGGGTAAACCTACATTCGCTATCAGTGACACCGAGATGGAAATGGGAGTCGGCATTCATGGCGAGCGCGGCCGTGAAACCGTCAAATTAAGCAACGCCACAGAGATTGTAGAACACTTGGCCGGCGTTATTGATGATGAGTTGAAGCCGAAAAAAGATCAATCCGTATTACTGCATGTAAACGGCTTCGGCGCAACGCCTTTAATGGAATTGTATCTGATATATGATCTGGCTGCCCATTTCTGGCAACAACGCGGCATCACTATAGCCCGCTCCCTAGTCGGCAACTACACCACTTCTCTCGATATGGCGGGTTGCTCAATTACGCTGACAGTTCTTGATGACGAATTGCTGCGGCTATGGGATGCGCCTGTTCATACAGCATCTCTACGCTGGGGCTGTTAACTGATCAGACAATACGCCAATAATGGCACAAATCATTAATTGACTGGTTTTAGCGCCCGCATCGATATGCCCGCGGGTGCGCTCCTGCAGAAAGGAAGCGCGGCCCTTGGTAGCCAGCATATCGCGGGTAGATTCCATGCCCGCAACTGCAACTCGCGCGATATTTTCCAAAACCTCAGGTAATGCAATGGAATCCGCCGCAGCTGTACGCAAGTAGTCCGCCACCGGAATTAAAACATCGAGCATGGTTTTTTCGCCGGCTTCCGCCTTACCCCGCTGTTTAACCGCTTCTACGCCCTGAGTAAAAATATCGGCAAAGTTTTGCAGGTTTAACGGCTGTTCACGCGCGGCTTTGTTCAGCGCGATGAATAATGTACCGTATAACGAACCGGATGCGCCGCCCACCGATGACATTAAAATCATGCCAATTTTCTGAAAAGCCGCAACCCAATCGAGCCGGCTTAATTCGTCTCGCTGTGCCATCAGCGCATGAATACCGCGTTGCAAATTAGTGACATGATCGCCGTCACCAATAGCCTGATCCAGCGCTGTTACTTCTTCGGCGTTTTTTTCAATGGTATCGGCTATAGCTTCGATCATGCTTGGCAATAATGCAGGAATAAATTTCATGTCGGCCTCTGTCAGCGAGTATTTGAGGATATAAAGAATAACGCGCAATTCACGAAGATGTCCAGTTCTATTAGAGTGCTAATATCCTGTTTCAAATTGAAATAATTTGACAAAATTTTAGCAACTGCCTGAAAACTTCGACAGTGCCAAACGATTGAGAACATTTGCCGGGAAAGTGCCAGTTCACACCCTTTTACTGGTGTGTTTCAGAAAAAAGACATGAATTTTGGCAATTCTTATTAGACGCTGGATTGAAGACCCGATTGTTGGATGAAGCTTGTTAGATATAAAAAACTATTGAAAGCATAAAAATGCCCATTATTAAAATTCTTAAAGGGGACCGCACTGCGATAGGAAGAGAATCACTCATCACTGTTTAGGCATTATCCAGGAAACGGTAACCCTTTGGAACTACTGTGATGCCCCATCCAGACACAGTGAAGCGGGCAGCATCGGCCGTTGAGTCAAAGCCAATACGCTCGTTTGGGGGAATCCGCACGTTTTTGTCAACGAT
>JBAQEN010000818.1:0-9434 GCA_049286765.1 Methylococcaceae bacterium | reverse complement strand
GAGCAAAACAGTCATTACGGCGTTACGCCGCGTGACATTTTGCGCGTGCTGGCAACAGCCGTTAAAGAAATTGGCGTGCCGCATCCTCTGCATGTCCACGGCTGTAACTTGGGTGTGCCTGGCAATATGCAGACGACGCTGGATACCATTCAGGGCATCGGCGGCTTGCCCATGCACCTGACTCATATTCAGTTCCATAGTTACGGCACGGAAGGCGATTTCAAGTTTTCTTCCGGCGCAGCGCAGATTGCCGAAGCCGTCAACCTTAACAAAAATATCACCATTGATGTCGGGCAGGTTCTGTTTGGTCAAACCGTAACGGCATCGGGAGACAGCATGCGCCAGCATGCCAATCATAAACACGCCAGCCCTAATAAATGGGTGACGATGGATATTGAATGTGATGCGGGCTGCGGTGTTGTGCCGTTCAAATACAAAGATCAAAACTTTGTTAATGCCTTGCAATGGGCGATAGGTCTGGAGACTTTTCTGCTGGTTGATGACCCTTGGCGCATTTTCCTGACCACCGACCACCCCAATGGCGCGCCGTTTACCTGTTACCCGCATTTGATACGCTTGTTAATGGACAGAAGTTTCCGTAATGAGGTGTTATCAACCATCCATCCCGAAGCCCAGAAAATGACGACGCTGGCATCCATTGAGCGTGAATACACGCTGCAGGAAATCGCCATCATGACCCGCGCCGGCGCGGCCAAATTGATTGGTTTAAAAGACAGGGGCGGCTTAAGCGCAGGCAACTGGGCAGACATTACTGTTTACACCAACAATGCCGACCGGCAACTTATGTTTGAAAAGCCCGATTATGTATTTAAAGACGGCCAGCTGGTTGTAGTTGACGGCAAAGTGGTCTCTACAAAATGGGGAACAACCCACACCGTCAAGCCCAACTTTGACGCACAGGTCGAAAAAGGCTTGAAAGATTATTTTGATCGTTTCCTGACGATGAAACTGGGTAATTTTAAAATCAGTGATGATGAAATCACCGAAGATGGACGCGGCAGTTTGACAGAGCACCCGTTGAGAACATGTTGAGTTCAGTGCTGTGTCTGACTCTGACGCCCACTTTTGCTGCCCAAGTTGTAATCGCCTTGTATTAAAGGGCAGCAGTTTTTGTAAAGTCTGCGGTCAAGTGTTTGAGCGTGGCGATCTCAAGCCGTGCGCTCTTTGTTTGGAATTTAAAGATTTGAAACGCTCCCATGCTATTCCTAATTCCGTTTTTAAAAAGCTATTTAACCGTGGTGGTGGTCAGGCTATTGTCGTCAATAATGATGTTGAAACATATGCAAAACGAACAAATGATAGCTGGTGGGAGCATCAACTTTGCCTTGGATGCGAGAGACATCTAAACGAATCATATGAAGAATATTCATTGTTGTTTTTGCGTGGGAAAAGAGGGAAAAAGATAGAACACGATAGAGATATTACATTTAGCGAAGTTGATATCACAAAAATACAATTATTCTTTTTGTCTATTTTTTGGCGAGCGGCGAATTCGGAAGATTTAGCATACAGCCATGTATTCATACCAGAACCCTGGAATAACGAGCTTCGAGAATACATCTTTAAAAAACTACCTGTTCCTTTAAATTTAGCAACAGTGAAAATTTCATGCCTCACATATAAAGGTAAAATGGATGGAGATAGTGAAAAAATCATATCAGGAATTATCAAAACACCATTTTTGAGAATCCAACTTTACAATCATGTTTCATTTTGCTTTTTATTCGAAGGTTTTTTCATTGAAATCTTTACTCCAGGTTTTGGATTTAAAAGAGAAGGAATAATAAATCCAAAAAAGAATGTCTTAGTCGTTCCAGTTATTGATTTGTTTGACATACTAGAAATGAAAGAAGCAATAAAAGTAGGAATACAAAAAGGATTTAAGGATAAAGCCAAGTAAGCATTGCATACCATTCAACTATAACGAGTAAAAAATCATGCGTTTAGATGAAATAATACATCAACACACCAAACAATTATCGCCAGCACACCAAGCTGAGGTTTTTGACTTTGTTTTGTTTTTAGAAAAAAAGCAGGCAGACAATATGGAAATAACTGACCGGCAGCAACGCAAAGAGCGACTAAAAAAAGCCTTGGATGATGCCGTTGCTCTGGGGGTTTTTGCGGGTGTCGATGGCGTGGCCTGGCAAAATGAACAACGACAAGACCGCAATATCGGCTATGACGAATGACACTGATTGACAGCAATCTAATTATTTACGCAGTACAAGCTGAGTACAAAAACTTGCGGCAGTGGATTATTGATACGGAGCCTAGGTATTCGATTATTAGCCGTGTTGAAGTGTTGGGTTTTGCACGATTACAGCCTATTGAAAAACAGGTTATTACCAACTTGTTGAATAATCTGGAAATCATTTATCTTAATCATAGTTGCTATGAGCTTGCCATTGCCCTAAAACAACAACGAAAAATGTCATTGGGTGACGCACTGATCGCAGCAACGTGTATTGAGCATAATAAAATCCTAGCCACACGCAATACTGCCGATTTCGAATGGGTTGAAAACCTTCGTGTAATCAATCCATTGCTATAAAGTGTATCAGCTATCTATCATTAAAAATGAGCATAACAATATGATTATTAACGGTGTAACCATAGACGCAACGTTTGCCGAAGCTTTCCCTATGAAAGCTACTCGCGCCATTATCACCGCGCAAAACGAAAAATGGGCGATGATTTCGGCGCAAGCCATGACGGGCTTTGCCACCTCGGTCATTGCCTGTGGTTGTGAAGGAGGCATTGAGCGGGTATTAGATCCATCAGATACCCCCGATGGTCGCCCTGGTGTATCTATCATGATATTTGCCATGGGCGGCAAGGGCTTGGCAAAGCAGCTTGAAACAAGAGCCGGACAATGCGTGTTAACCTCGCCAACATCCGCCCTGTTTGCCGGCATTGATGGCGGCATCAGAATTCCGTTGGGTAAAAATCTGCGTTATTTTGGCGATGGCTTTCAGATTGCCAAAGTCATTTCCGGCAAACGTTACTGGCGCGTACCCGTGATGGATGGCGAGTTTTTAGCCGAAGCTACTACTGGTCAAGTCGATGCCATCGGCGGTGGTAACTTTTTAGTGTTGGCAGAGTCGCAACCTCAAGCCCTGTCAGCCTGTGAAGCAGCAATTGAAGAAATGCGCAAAATCGCCAATGTGATCATGCCATTTCCTGGTGGCGTTGTTCGTTCAGGTTCTAAAGTCGGTTCAAAATACAAAGCGCTAAACGCATCGACCAATGATGCTTTCTGCCCCACGTTAAAAGGCATGACCAAAACCGATTTGTCATCCGAGATTGAATCAGTGATGGAAATCGTCATTGACGGCTTGAGCAAGGAAGACATCGCCAAAGCCATGCGCGTGGGCATTCAGGCAGTCTGCGATTTGGGCGCGGATAATGGCATCAAACGCATTAGTGCCGGTAATTACGGTGGCAAACTCGGACCGTTCCACTTTCACTTGCAGGAGATTATGGCATGAGCGCTTTAACATTTACGTTAAAACACAGACCCGATCAGCGTGTCGATATGTCGCCACTCGTGTGCCATCTTTTAAAAGATTTGGCATTGCCTGATATTGCCGCATTAACGTTGCAAAGCGGCAAACGTAAATTGCGTGTTGATGAATTATTTTCTATTTCAGGTTCAGACCCGCAAGTTATCGTCATTAAAAACAGTTTTGCCAAGCTGGATTTTATCGGAAAAGAGTTGCAAGGCGGCATTATTTCAATTGAAGGTGATGCCGGCGCTTACCTGGGATTTAGCATGAAATCGGGCGAGATTAAAATTTCCGGTAATGCCGGACTTTACGCCGCTTGTGAAATGAAAAACGGTTACCTGGAAATTGCCGGCAATGCCGGTGACTTTTTAGGCGCGGCACTGCCGGGTAATAAAATGGGCATGAAAGGGGGCACCATTCTGATTAAAGGGTGTGTCGGCGCACGGGCTGGTGACCACATGCGCCGTGGCAATATCTTGATTGAAGGCAATGCCGGAGATTATTGCGGGTCACGCATGACCGCAGGAACGATTGCAGTTATGGGACAAACGGGCCGGTATTTAGGGTATGCCATGCGCCGAGGAACATTGTTGTTATGGAATCAGCCGCAGCTATCGGCCAGTTTTAATGATTGCGGCGCGCACACTTTGGCGTTTTTACCCATGTTATTTGCGTCATTTAAGTCGCTGAACTCCCGGTTTGCCGATGCGTCTATCGCATTCAGCCGTGTCCGGCGCTATGCGGGTGATATGTCAGAAATGGGGCGCGGTGAGATTTTAGTCAAGCTCTAGACATTTAGGCGACTATAAAGTCTCGTGATTTGCTATCGCCCTGCCCTGTTTTAAAGTTATGCGGATTATTGGAAATAAGCAAGGCGAAGTACAGATTCAATGCGAAATTGTGAGTAAAGAAACGGTGGAAAAAACAATTCGTGTATTATTGATTGATTTAGAAAACTGTCCGAATCAAGCTCAGCAGCTCATGGAAAATTTAGAAAAATATTCGCATGTAATTGTTTGTTATGCACAAAGTGGGGCAAAAATACCACTTGATTGGGTTATTCCGCTCACCACTACTGTCAATGATGACAGATTAAAAATTATCAAAATGCCGAATAGCGGCAAAAATGCTGCCGACTTTGGAATTACTTTTTGGGCTGGCATGTTAATGGCTCAATTACCGCTTCAAACACATTTTGATATTGTCTCTAATGATACTGACCTGGATCATGTTGTTAGCTTGTTAAAAAGTCAGGATCGTAGTGCGCAAAGAATCGGCACAAAAAAAGAAAATCCGGCAATAGTTACAGTTGCGAAAGAGACAGAAACGGAGATACCAGAGTATTTGCAAAAATACTGTGAGCATTTAAAGAATCACAGTAAACCTGCAAAAAAAGAAACCTTGCTTAACAGTATTAAAAGTACATTTAAGACTGATAATATCAATCCTGAAGAATTATTTGAGGAACTGAGTAAGCAAGGTGTCATCGCAATTAAAGATAACAGAATCACCTATAATCCCCAGAAAATAACTGAAATTGCAGGGCAATAATGCAATAAGGTTGTCAATATAACCCTATTTTTTACGGTTACCACGCTTAGTCAATGATAATCCCGCAACAAATGCTTAACTGCGGGCGTTAACGTTTAGTAAAAGAGACATGAGTGGTTATTTATTTCAGGTGTCTTATAAACTCAGGCTTCGCATTACAGTATATCAAGCCGGATTTAGGCTCATAGCTCTTATTGACAATAAACAAATGAGCTGATATTTTGCAGGGCTGGCACTCGTCATGGTGGAGTGCTAATTTTGGTTTTTAGAGGTAGGTGTGGCTAATAATACTCGGGATTTAAATGAACGGTCGTTGCAGTTATTAAAAACGCTGGTTGAACGTTATATCAGCGATGGGCAGCCGGTTGGCTCCCGGGTATTATCAAAGGACTCGGAGCTAAACTTGAGCCCTGCAACCATTCGCAATGTCATGGCGGATCTTGAAGATTTGGGACTGGTACATTCCCCGCATACGTCAGCGGGGCGTGTGCCCACTGTCAGCGGCTATCGTTTGTTTGTTGACAGCTTATTAACAGTTAAGCCCTTGAACAGTAAAGATATAACGCGGCTGCATCAGGGCTTGTTGGAAAGAGATAATCCCAGCAATATGATCGGAGTTGCGTCACGATTGCTTGCAGAATTAACACAAATGGCCGGCGTAGTCACACTGCCCAAAAGAGAAATTGTTTTTTTGCGCCATGTCGAATTTTTGCCTTTATCACATAAACGTGTGCTGGTTATTTTTGTCACCAATGAACAGGAAGTTCATAACAAAATTATTCATACTGACAAAGTCTTTAGCGCAGCTGAATTACAACAGGCTGGCTCCTATCTCAATTCCATTTATTGCGGCCGCAGTTTGGCAACTGTCAGAGAAGCGGTTTTGAAAGAGCTACAAGACGCTCAGGAACGCATGAATCAGGCTATGCTCGATGCGATAAAAATGGCGCAATTAACTTTTGAATCAGAAAATGAAAAAGACGATTACGTGATGGCAGGGGAAACCAATTTAATGGGCTTTTCTGAATTATCAGACCGGGATCATTTGAAAAAATTGTTTGACGCCTTTAGCCAAAAGCAAGGTGTTATTCATTTGCTTGATCAATCAATGAAGGCTGCCGGCGTGCAGATTTTTATAGGGGAAGAATCCGGTTACCAGGCATTTGATCATTGCAGCCTGGTTACATCTTCCTATTCTGTCAATGATGAAGTAGTTGGTGTGCTGGGCGTTATTGGGCCTACCCGCATGGCTTATGAGAAAATCATCCCGTTTGTCGATGTTACGGCAAAATTATTAGGCGCGGCCTTGAATCCAAAATCCACATCCCCATTGTAAGCTGGTGGGCAAACGCCTTTTTTTATAAATAAATATTTACCATGAAGTATTCGAAGACCATTAAGAATTTACCTAAAAATTCTGGCACTTCCTGGTGAATAAACAGTTACTCAAACGGCATAACTAACTACTACAGGAGCTATTAATAATGAGTAAAGATCAGGAAGCACCCCAGTCACAGATTGACGCTGAAAATGAAACGATGAATGAAGAAGACACTCACACTGAATTAGGCGAACATGAGTATACGATAGACGAGCTTAAGCAGGAATTGGCTGAAGCCAAGCAAAAAGCTCATGACAACTGGGATAAAGCAGTTCGCATGCAGGCAGAGATGGAAAACCTGAAAAAAAGAACGCAAAAAGATCTTGAAGATGCACATAAATTTGCGTTGACTGGTTTTGCCAAAGAATTGCTGTCAGTATTAGACAGCCTGGTACTGGGTTTGCAAGCGGCAACGGGCGATAGCGAGGATGTGCAAAAGTTTCGTGTTGGTAGTGAAATGACGATTAAACAGTTCGAATCAGCTTTTGCAAAATTTAATATCGTTGCTATTGATCCGATCGGTCAGCCTTTCAACCCTGAACAACATCAGGCGATGATCATGCAGGAAGTAGAGGGCGCCGAACCCAACACAGTGGTTAATGTGTTTCAAAAAGGTTATATGCTGAACGGACGTTTGCTACGTCCTGCTATGGTTGTTGTAGCAAAAGCAGCAGAAAAACCGTCAGAAGTTGATGAGCAGGCTTGAACACAATAAAACAGCCCCCATATCGGCAATAACTTTTACATTTTTTATATAATTCAAGTCTGGAGCATTCAATGGCTAAAATAATTGGGATAGATTTAGGTACTACAAACTCGTGTGTTGCCGTATTGGAAAACGGCGTTGCGAAAGTGATTGAAAACAGTGAAGGCGCCCGTACAACACCTTCAATTATCGCTTTTAGCAGTGATGATGAGGTGTTGGTTGGACAGTCGGCAAAACGTCAGGCTGTTACCAATCCAAAAAATACCCTGTTTGCGATCAAACGCTTGATTGGCCGCCGTTTTAAAGATGATGTCGTACAAAAGGACATCAAAATGGTGCCTTACAAAATTATCGAAGCAGGAAACGGTGATGCCTGGGTTGAAGTGCACGGCAAAAAAATGGCCGCACCTGAAATTTCAGCCCGCGTTTTGATGAAACTGAAAAAAGACGCTGAAGCCTATTTGGGCGAAACTGTTACTGAAGCCGTTATTACCGTACCGGCTTATTTTAATGACTCCCAACGCCAGGCGACTAAAGATGCCGGCCGTATTGCAGGCCTGGAGGTTAAACGTATTATTAACGAACCGACTGCATCTGCGCTGGCATTCGGTATGGATAAGCCTAAAGGCGATACCAAAATTGCTGTTTATGACCTGGGTGGCGGCACCTTTGATATTTCAATTATTGAGATTGCCGAAATAGAAGGCGAGCATCAATTCGAAGTTTTATCTACCAACGGCGACACTTTCCTGGGTGGTGAAGACTTCGACTCAAGAATTATTGAGTATCTTGCCAGTGAGTTTAAAAAAGAAAGCGGCGTAGATGTTCATAATGATCCTTTAGCATTGCAACGATTGAAAGAAGCGGCAGAGAAAGCCAAGATTGAATTATCATCAAGCCAGCAAACCGATGTCAATTTGCCTTATATTACTGCGGATGCCTCTGGCCCCAAGCATTTAAACGTTAAATTGACCCGTGCTAAACTGGAATCCTTGGTTGAAGAACTGATTAACCGGACTAAAGGTCCTTGTGAAATGGCGCTTAAAGACGCAGGTCTGTCAGCATCAGAAATCAATGATGTGATTTTGGTAGGCGGTCAAACGCGTATGCCCAAAGTCCAGGAAATGGTAAAAAGCATTTTTGGTAAAGAACCACGTAAAGACGTGAATCCGGACGAAGCGGTTGCTTTAGGCGCGGCGATTCAGGCGGGTGTTTTGGCGGGTGACGTTAAAGATGTGTTGTTGCTGGATGTTATACCATTGTCTCTCGGCATAGAAACAATGGGCGGCATCATGACCAAGCTAATTGAGAAAAACACGACTATCCCAACCAATGCCTCGCAAGTGTTCTCTACCGCTGATGATAACCAAACCGCTGTAACCATTCATGTCTTGCAAGGTGAGCGTGAAAAAGCGGCAGCGAATAAATCGCTGGGGCGTTTTGATCTGGCGGACATCCCACCAGCACCACGCGGTATACCGCAAATTGAAGTGTCCTTTGATATTGACGCTAACGGCATTTTAAACGTTTCAGCAAAAGACAAGGCGACCGGTAAAAAACAATCCATTGTGATTAAAGCCTCCAGCGGTTTGTCAGATGAAGAAGTAAAACGCATGATTAAAGATGCCGAAGCTCATGCCGATGAAGACCGTAAGTTGACTGAATTAGTCCATGCTCGCAACCATGCCGATGGCATGATACATGCGACAGAAAAATCATTGAAAGAACTGGGTGATCAGGTCGGCGCGGATGAAAAATCCAGCATTGAAAATGCGATTAATGCTTTAAAAGAAGCGGTTAAAGGTGATGATAAAGAAGACATTGAAGCCAAAACCAATGATCTGACCGAGTTATCAGGTAAACTGGCTGAACGTGTTTATGCACAAAAAGCTGGAGCAGAAAGCGGTGAAGCGCATCATGATGGCGGATCTTCAACACATCACGCAGCTGATGATGGCGTTGTCGATGCTGAGTTTGAAGAAGTTAAAGACGACGACAAGAGATAATAAAGGCGCGAGATTCAAGGTATAATTATTAGACTTCAGCATTCCCTCCAATGTTTGGGAATGCTGATCTTGTAGCTTCAATCTCGTATGTTAGTCAGAATACAGACTTCGTTGTTTGATGCGTTTTAGGTCTTTTTTTGTGGGCGGATGTTAATAACATCGCAGTATAAAATGTCAAATTAAACTATGCTAATCTGTCATGCACATTTAAACACAAAGTCATTCCGCGCCTTCATTGTGCGCGGCTTATAGTAACCTCG
>JBAQEN010000817.1:0-5690 GCA_049286765.1 Methylococcaceae bacterium | reverse complement strand
GGTGGTTTCGCAAAATTAAGACTTTACGCCTGCGCGCTATCGAAGCCGTCGCCCGAAATATTGAGTTGGTTAGTCGCTGCCGTTCAATCTATGCTAGCGACTACACTGTCGAACTAAAGCGCAAGCAGAAAGAAAACACACGGCACTGAAAAAGGCCGGAATAAAATACCGCAATCCCTACCAACCCCGCCACACTTTCGCTTCTACGCTTCTTTCGAGAGGCGAAAATCCGCTGTGGGTAGCACAGCAAATGGGGCATAAGGATTGGGGCCAAATCCGTAAGGTATATGGGCGCTGGATTCCACAATCTACGAAATAAGTTAATTTTTTGAATTTTTATAGTATACAATTGATATTTACAACATAACGCGCTAAACGTATACATATTTAGAATTTACTGCTATGCTGCATATAAAATATTATACGAGAGACATATGGCCACAGCTTACATCCTCAACGATCTAATTAATGCCTGTGGCGGAATTAAGCAGGTAGTGGTGTTGAGTAACGCCCAAATATCTGCCCGTGAAGATTTTGGACTAACAACACAGAAAGATGTTATCGATTTTATATATAACGATGGCCTTGAAAGTCCACATCATATAAATACAACTACTTGGAAAAATAATCCTAATCAAAGTTGTCTCATTCAGGTTGATGCTTATAGTTTTTATTCAGGCCCAAAGCATGGGTATATGGCCTTTTTCTTCAGCCCAATGACTAATAAATGGCTCATTAAATCATTTAAGCTCAACAAAGACGCTCTACCACGCAATAATAATATGAATGACCAATTATTTGCTATCAAAGCATTAATGAAAAGAAACTGTGGAGAAATAAAATGAGTACCTTTTGTCCAGCCTGTGGCTCGGATTCAATTGAGACCACCAAAAAAAAACATATGATTCCAATTGTATACGGCAATCCTGCTGTATTTGATGAAGTATTAGAAAGATGCTTAGTATGTGAGGAAAGTGGTGACTTTTCTGGAGCAAATGATGAATTGATTGATAAGGCTATTGAAGTCGCTAAAAAACAATCTGTTATTGATATGTTGGATGCTTTATCTCACAAAAACATTAAAATGTCCTATATGGAACGTGCCTTGGAACTGCCTACCCGAACTATTGCTCGCTGGAAAGGAGGAGAACTCTCCGCTGCAACCTTGGCCCTTTTGCGCATAATTCGAACTTTCCCTTGGATACTTGAAGTCGCGGACGCACATTTTGACCAATCTATAGCAAATTATAGATTGGTGGAAGAAGCGGCTCATGTGCTTCATGATGTGCTCAAACCTCACACGAAACAGATTCAAATGAATTATGATAATGAGAACGTAAAATTTTATGCCAGCCTTACGCTCAAGGATCATTCTTTTCCAGAAAGTTCGATGAAGCCAAAAATAGAACGCATGCCTGTTATCGGAGGTGATAAATGAAAATTACAGACTTTATAATCTCCGAAGATATTCGAACCGAAACTGGCAATAAAATTTCAATAATGGGGATTTATAATGAAGAAGTCAGACTAAATTTGCCTGATGATATTCAATGGCCTGTACCATATCGATTTGGTGTTTATATCCGGCTGGAAATTGAAGATTCTGATGCATTTCCCAACCGGTTTGTCCTAAAGGTAGATCATAATAATAATACTATTGCTCAAATTGATGGTAATATCGAATTCAAGGCATCGATGCATTCAGTTACTCTTCCGTTTGTAATACAGCCATTTCCACTTCCTGGGCTTGGGATTCTTCGATTTAATTTTGAGATATATAAAGACGAGAACTTATTAAGATATGGAATACATGAAATTAAGGTTCTTTCCCAAAATTCGTAAAAAGACTCCAAATTGTCACAAATTTAACATAAGCGAACAATAAATGATTGATTTAACAGTAATGGTCCAAGGTTCAATTCCCCCGCCATTCCGATTCAATAAGATTCAAAGAAGACAAAAACCTGCAAGTCATAAGGCTTAGCGGGTTTTTTATTGTCCAGCGAAGTACAATTAAGATGTATTGACAAAGCCAAAAGAGTTTTGGGTTGTTGATGGGGCTGCCCATGTCGATTTTTACAATTCCAATCCTGTAGTCTATGAATTCAGAATATCACCGCTCTTAGCTAAACATATCCGAAATGCAGATTAACATGGCGTTTAACCGGAGCGTGGTTAAAAAGCGATTATGTTTTTTGGCTTTTCGTGCCGCGCCCGGTTAGCTCTACGTTGTCCAATGAGTCGGCCTTTCGTATTTATCCGGCGAGATAAGCGGACTGAAATTGATGCGCCATAATAACGTTGTTTATTTTTCAAACAAGGCCATCGATTCAACATGTCCGGTTTGCGGAAACATATCCATCACTCCGGCTTTAATCAATTTATAGCCCAATTCATTAACCAGAATACCGGCGTCGCGGGCAAGAGTTGATGGATTACAGGACACATAAACAATCTGCTCAGGCTGCCATTTTTTAAAATGTTGCAAAACCTCGGAGGCTCCCGCTCTGGAAGGATCCAGCATGATCTTGTTGTACTTTCGGTTAGCCCAGGGCTGGTCGCTAAGATCCTTGCTTAAATCGGCTAGATAAAATTCAACGTTGCTTATGCCGTTATGGCGGGCATTTTCCCTGGCATGATTCACCAGCGGCTGATCGCCTTCAATACCTACAACCCGCCCGGCAAATTTTGCCATCGGCAAGGTAAAATTGCCCAGGCCGCAAAACAAATCCAGCACGGTATCGTTTTTATCAAGATTTAATGTCTCCAGAACCCGGTTAATCATTTGCCGGTTAATTTCGTAATTAACCTGAGTAAACATCGCGGGTTTGAATTTAAATTCCAGGTCCAGATCGGGCAGGGCATAAGTGGGTATCACTTCCGGTTCGCCATCCAGAGGCGTTATCGTATCGGGGCCTTTGGATTGCAAACACAAGGTCATAGTGTGTTCAAGTTCAAACGCCTTCATCCGTTGTTGATCAGCATCTGTCGGCGGTTCCAGTACACGAATGGAAAGCACGCACTGGTCATCACCAATAGCCACTTCTATTTGCGGAATTTTATCCCTGATCGTCAAACCGGCGATCATTTCCCCTAACGCCATCAGCTTGGTACCGACTATCGGGTGCATAACCATACAGCTGTCAATTTCAGCCAAATAGGGATGCCGCCTTTCTCTAAAACCGACCAGCACCCGGTTTTTTTTGGCCACATATTTAACGCCCATACGCGCCTTGCGGCGATAACCCCAATGCGGGCCTGACAATGGCTGCCATACTTCAGGCAGCTTGACTTTGCCGATGCGTTTAAACTGCTCGGCAAGTAAATCCTGCTTGATCCTGATTTGCGCAGACGATTCGACATGCTGAAAGCTGCAACCGCCGCAGACGCCATAATGCGGGCACAAGGCATCAACCCTTTCGGCAGCACGATTTAACAGCTTGAAAACTTTGCCTTCTGCATAATCTTTGCGGCTTTCGGTATAGATAAATTCCACGTCCTCACCCGGCAACGCTTCATCAATAAATATCACTTTACCTTCGACATGAGCGACGCCGCGGCCATCATGAGCAAGGGATTCTATCGTGACTTTAACCGGCGTTTCCGGTAATTGCTTCTTTCTTGATCTTTTCCTGGTCATGCTTATTTCTGTTTCCAGCTTCCAGAGGATTGATACCACCAACCTGGTTGAGCATTACTCACCCAGCGAGCGGCAAAGGTTGATTTGATTTGTGTAGCCCATTCAGGATGACCGTTCGCATTGGCAATCGACTGATACAGGCTTTGCCGGTCTGCATTTTCCGCTCCGACCAGTTTATTAACCTGGTTTCTGTCTTTAAGCGGCACACTGGCGGCGTCTCTGACAGCTAAAAGACCGTCAGCCTGAATGCCAATAAAACCCGCGGCATAAAAGGGTTGTAATGCAGCGAAGCGGCTTTCCATCGTTGCGCGCAACTGTCTGATTTCGGGGCTATCAATCGTTAAGTCAGTATCTTGTGGCTGTGCTTGTGCCAGCGAGTGGCCGCCATGTGCCTGTGCAGGCGAAATAACAATATTGATGGCATTGTCAATCAGTTGAAACGCAGTCATTTGCCAATCAGCCAAACTTGCCTTGGGTTTAGGGTCTGCTTTTTTCGGCGTAACACCCTGGATATCCTTGATAATTTCATCCGCAGCCTTTTCGGCCGCAGCGGCAGGAAAGTAAATATTAATGGTGACACATGCAGTCAACAATAACGCGCCTAATACCGGTATATTTCTCATAACGCTCTCCAGTTTATTTAATGATTACTTCATCTGATGTCGAAATACGGTTCAATCGTTCCATCAATACATTCCAGTCAACGCGGGGATTATAGCCTATCACGTCAATCCGCGGCAGACCGCCGCCGGTAATGATGGCATAACCTTGGGGCGTAGCTTCTACTCCCATCAACTGACAGACGCCATCATGCAGGTAACAACCTAAACCGATTTTGTCGTAGCCGAAAGTTTCAAAGACACTTAAAAAACTTCTCGATAGTATGTCAGACGCGCCTCCGCCACCAATGCTGGCGATATTTTTTACGGCTTTTTGGCTGATTTTGTGGCGGGAATCATCGTCATCCGGCGTTCCCAGCCACGCGTAAAAAGTGACCGGATGCCAGTTTTCCATAGTCAACTGCTTGACAAACCCCGATAACTTGCCAGTAATGCCGCCAAATTTGAACTTGCCGGTCAACTGATCCAGATCCAGATTATTAATTTCCAGCTCACTGTAAAGCTTGGGAAAATCAGTAAATAATCCCGATGACGCAAGTTGCTTGATTTTAATGTCGCCATCAAAAACCCTGATGTTTAATTCCCCTCCCAGACTCAGCGTTTTATTTCTGTAATCAACCCGGGGAATATTTCCGCTGATAGTACCTGACAACGGTGTCCAGTTTAACGCTTTCGACCATTGTTCCAATGATACATTGTTTAAGCTGCCCGCAAAGTAAACTTCCGGTTCTTGTTGCTTTTTTGCTTGCCAGCCTAATTGATTGATTGCGATTACACCGCCCAAAAAAGGCAGAGAAGCCTTTTCAAGCAATTTGAAACTGCTTGCCCGGCTCAGGAATAAAAGTCTGGAAGCGCCTATGGGCAAGGCATATAGCTGTATTTGCCGCCATGTGAGCGTAGACGGCCGGTTAAAGGTTTCGTCATCAGACCAGTTAATCGTGCCAGCGCCACCTTCAACTTTGATTCGCCCCGCTGTGTCTTTTACAGCAAATTTATTAACAGTTGCCGTCAACGCGGTTAATGAGTTCTGAACAATAGAAAAATCGGCGTTTATTGCGCCCGCGAATGTGACACCTTCCAACGCGGTCTGTTCAAAAAACGGCTTTAAATAGATAGCTGATAGCGTTTGCAGATCATCACTCTGTAACGACAAATCTGCTTTTTCAAGTTTTATACTTTTATCATATTGAACAATCGCGTTGCCGCTTAATGCTAAATCAGTAGCATGTTTATAACTAGCAAACTTTATTTCAGTCCGTTTGTTCATGCCATTCCAGTTGCCTTGCGCATCCAATACTATGGATTGCCCATCAGGCTCCAGATAAAATGGTTCGATATATAGCGCACCACCCTTAAAATGTGAATGACTTTGCCATTGCCATAAACCCTTTTTGTTTTGTGCTTCCAGCCTGGATTCCAGTGTTGCATTT
>JBAQEN010000816.1:0-2070 GCA_049286765.1 Methylococcaceae bacterium | reverse complement strand
ATTCATAGTTGGGTACTATACATAGTGGCCGCTATGTATAGCTATCCATAGGTGCCATGAAGAGACTGTCACGACCGTCCGCTTTACGGCAAGCATTTTTGCGACATGGAGCTCATCTGTGTGCCATCAAGAGACAGCCACAAGTTTACACTGAACGGCTGGTTAGCCTTGAAAAGCTGTCATACAAAGGCCGCCAGTGATCGGCAGCCGCGACCCTAAGGAGGCCGTTGGTTACCTACCCATTGCCCGTCAGCTATGCTTCAGGCCTTTATAAATTGCAAGATGTCGATGTAAAAAGGCGATTTTATAACAATAAGCACAGCATTGAATCCAAGCTCGGTCAAGGCAGACTCCGCACCCAGTCGAATACCGATGCTGTAATTCTGGGCAAAATAGCTGGAGCAAGTTAGGAATATATCCGATAATCTGGCAAGCCCATTTTATTGTTGTCCCGTAAAATAGCCCTATGCCCATCTTCATCAGTTACGAGATTTCGCATTTTATAATCTGACAAACTTAAGATCTTATTTAAAGGAATGGTTATGCAAATCATTAAAATATTTCTCGCCTCATCTTCTGAACTAAATGAAGAACGAGAGCAATTTGAAATCGCCATTAACAGAAAGAATAATGAATGGATAAAAAGTGAGGTGTTTTTAGAGCTATGCGTATTCCAGTGAAAGTTGCCACCCAGTCCACGGGAAAGCTGCCACCTAAACCGGTGAAAGCTGCCACCCCATCGGAGCGGAGCGACGCGGGAGGTTTATTTTTACTCTATCTCGTTAGTTGTCGTCAACTTTGCCTGCTGTTTTCTGAGTGAATCTCCTTCTAATTTTATTTTATAAGCGTTGTGTACTAAGCGATCCATAATGGCATCGGCCAGTGTTGAGTCGCCAATGCTGGAATGCCATTGATCCAGCGGCAGTTGGCTGGTAACAATGGTTGAGCGCGAGCCGTGTCGGTCTTCGAGTATTTCCAGCAGATCACGTCGTTGTTCTGCCGATAGCTTTGCCAAGCCCCAATCATCCAATAACAAGACATCCGTTTTTCCCAAGCGATTAAGGAGTTTACCGTAACTGCCATCCCCTTTAGCCAGCGGCAGCTCCTGGAATAACCTCGGCAAACGCTGATAGATGGCGGTATAGCCTTCTCGACAGGCTTTTTGCGCCAAGGCGCAGGCAATCCAGGATTTACCGACACCCGTAGGTCCCGTTATCAGGATATTAAGATGTTTTTTAATCCACTGGCAATCCTGTAAGCTCTGTAATAGCGCTTTATCGAGTCCTCTATCAGCCTGATAGTTAACATCTTCCAGACAGGCATTTTGCTTAAGTTTGGCCTGTAGCAATCGATTTTTAAGGCGTCGGTCAAGACGATCTGTCATTTCTCTATCAACCAATAAACCTAAGCGTTCTTCAAAGCTCATTTGGTCAATAGCGGGATGTTGCGCCTGATCCTGAAGGCCTTGAATCATGCCATGGAACTTTAAGATTTTGAGCTTATCGAGTGTGGGGTGATTTAACATAAATAGCATCCTGTTTTTATCTGATTTCTTGTATTAACGAGTAACTTCCACACGCTTTATCACCAAAATACGGTCATAAAGCCAGCGGGTAGTCACCTGCTGTTAATGCCGTGTGAATCATGACTCCACGGCTTTTACCCGTTTTGGGTTAGTGGTAATACTCTGAACCGCGCACATTCTCGTGTTGCTGTGGTAATGCCGATTCTTCCTCTACCACAACAGGCTTACTGTCCAGCCCGTGTTTCAAAATAGACTCGATGCTTTTATAGCGACAGGTACCTAATAACAAGGCCCGCGTGCAAGCCGCTTCCAGGCGGCCATCACTGTAGGCTTTAGCCAGCCGCAAGATACCCAGGCAGCTTCGATAGCCTTGTTCGGGATGGCGTCGCTCCTGGAGTACGACCGTGATGACCTGACGGGTTGCTGAGCCTATTTTTTCGGCCCAACTCATAAATCGCTCAGGAGACCAGTCGCCATAGCGCTGATGGGCTTCTGGTCTATGCGCAGCAAGGGTGGTATGCCCGCCTTTCAGCCAAGATCGCAGG
>JBAQEN010000815.1:0-3458 GCA_049286765.1 Methylococcaceae bacterium | reverse complement strand
GGTATGTACACCGCGATGCACGTTGGCATAATCATGGCTGTATAAATGTACGATGCTGTCGATAACCGCTTGCGGCTTTTGGCACGTGGCGGCGTTATCGAAATATACCAGCGGTTTATTGCGGATTTTTTCGGCCAGGATGGGAAAATCGGCGCGAATTTCTTCTACGGGGAAATTTGTCATGGTTTTGTCTGTGCGGATTTTGACGTGTTGCTTATTCACTAACGACATATTATATTGTGTTTGATTCTAATTGGGTTTGATTGCACTGATGGCTACTGTTAATCCTACGAAACACCTGACCAACCTCGATGAATGGCGCAGATTGGGCGAAGCTAATATTTTTCCGCCTGAAAGCCGGCTTGAACTTATCAATGGAGAAATTCTGGAAATGGCGCCTATTGGCTTTAATCATGCTGGTCATGTGATTCGTTTACTTAATTATTTCGCACCACTGGTTGGCAATAAAGCATTGATTAATGCCCAAAATCCACTCCAACTCGGCGATCTTTCTGAGCCTGAACCGGATTTCATGCTGTTAAAGCCCAACGATGATTTCTATTCGTCCCGTCACCCCAATGCCAATGATGTGTTGCTGCTGATTGAGGTTGCCGATAGCTCGTTAACGTTTGACCAAAATCAGAAGCTGCGTTTGTATGCGCTGCACGGCATCCCTGAATACTGGCTGCTTAACCTCAATGACCCGTGTCTGGAAGTGTATCGCAAGCCCAACGGCGAGGTATATGCTGAAAAAACCACGTTACGCGTCGGCGATACCATCACTTTGTCTCAGTTGGACAAGATAACCATCAACATTGCTGATATTTTATAACCAGCTCTTTTCAACACCTTCCTGCGGGAAACGCATTAACACTTGCTCTAAAACCTTATCGTGTAAACTTTTAATCTTGATCTTATCGACCATTTCATTGGCAAATGCAAAAGTCAGCATGTTACGCGCTGTTTCCTCATCAATACAGCGAGATTGCAAATAGAAAATAGAGCTTTCATCCAGCTGGCCCACCGTCACACCATGCCCGCATTTTACATCATCGGCATAAATTTCCAGCTGCGGCTTGGTATCCGCTTCGGCGTCATCGGATAACAGCAGATTGCGATTATTCATTTGCGAATCGGTTTTCTGTGCGTCTTCAGATACAATGACTCGTCCCTGAAATACGCCTCTGGCTCTATCATCCAGCACACCTTTATACAACTCGCGGCTGCTGGCTTGAGGCTTCAAGTGATTGATGCGGGTATGGTTGTCTATATGCTGGCGTTTGACGCCCAAGTACAAGCCATTCAGTTCGCAGGCTGACGCATAATCCATGTCGACATGAATATCGCTGCGCGCCAGCAAACCGCCAAAGGCAAAGTTATGATGGGTAAACCGCGCATCCCGGGCCTGTTTAACATAAGTCCCGCCAAAATGGTAGGCTTTCTCGGATTCGCACTGCATCTTATACAGCGACATGTCGGCATTTGCGCCTACAAAAACTTCCATGACTGCGGCCGATAAATAGGGGTTTGCCAAACCTGCAAAAGTTTCTATCACCCTAACCTCTGCCATTTCATCTGCAATAATGACAGTGCGCGTTGTTGCCAGAACATCGGCTTGAGTCGATATATGCAGTACTTGTATCGGTTTTGCCAACACCTGTCTGGCCGGCACATGCACAAACAAGCCGTCGGTAAACCATGCGGTATTGAAGGCGATAAAGCTATGCTCTGCATTATTAACCGCGCGGCCCAGATAGGTTTCCAGCAGTTCCGGCTGTTTTGTCAAGGCATCAGCCATGCCCATGACTGAAACAGTTTCAGGCAAACCGTCCAGGACCGAATATTCTGCTGAAAAATGGCCATCAATCAGAACCACTGACCAGGCATCTTCCACTTGATACGATTTCAGCCAGTTTGCATCGATCTGACTTGCCGATAAATTTGCCAAGGGTGAAAACAGTTTCTTTTCAATAGCAGACACATTGGTGTAACGCCATTCTTCTTCACGCGGCGATGGAAAGCCATGTGCGGAAAATTGTACCAAGGCTTCAGCCCTTAATTGCTGCAGCCAGGGTAATATTTTTCCGGGCAACGCCTGCACTATGTTCTGATATTCAGACGTATAACGGTTTGTTGTTGCTGTAGTCATTATGCCGCCGCCTGCTCAACCCAGCTGTAACCTTTTTCTTCCAGCTCTAATGCCAGCTCTGCACCGCCGGATTTGACAATTTGACCATGCGCCAAAACGTGGACAAAATCCGGTTTGATGTAGTCCAGTAATCGCTGATAATGCGTCACCATGACAAACGAACGTTCCGCTGAACGCAAGGAATTAACGCCTTCTGCAACCACTTTTAAGGCGTCGATATCCAGACCGGAATCGGTTTCATCCAGTATGCACAACCTGGGCTCAAGTATCGCCATTTGCAGAATTTCATTGCGTTTCTTTTCGCCACCTGAAAAGCCTTCATTAACCGCGCGGTAAAGAAATTTCTCATCCATATCCAGTAAACGCACTTTGCCTTTAATCAGGGTTAAAAAATCCATTGCATCCACTTCAGGCTGCCCGTGATGTTTACGAATAGAATTGAGCGCCGCTTTTAACAAATAAATATTACTAACCCCCGGAATTTCTACCGGATATTGAAATGCCAGAAAAACACCCTCGCGTGCCCTGATTTCAGGTGCCATATCAATCAGGTCTTTATTCATATAAGTCACTGATCCTTGGGTGACCGTGTAACCGGACTTGCCTGACAAAATATGCGCCAAGGTGCTTTTACCCGAACCGTTCGGCCCCATAATCGCATGGATTTCACCCGGATTAATTTGCAGATTAATACCTTTAAGTATGGGCTTGTCGCCGACGTTGACATGGAGATTTTTTATGCTGAGCATGTTGTTTTTACCTGTGTTATTTAACGGGTTTTACACCGAGATCTTTACAAATTTTATTCGCCAAAATATCTTTAATTTCGGAATGTCTTGGAACGGCTGAACGTTTATTTTGTTCTGGATTATGCCACCACGAATGCCGCCCGCCTTCTCTTAATAATTCACAGCCTTGTGCGGTCAAATATCTAACCAGTTCAGAACGTTTCACAATGCAATCAGTTCTTCTTGATAGTGAGTACCTGCATCTGATAACGCTTCTTCACGATTAAAGGCCAAAGCTTCTTGTAAGGTAATTTTCAGACTTTCAATTAATTCGTCATGGCTTGCTTCCTGACAATTGACACCAGGAATTTCTTCAATCCAGCCCAGCCACCAATCACCGTCTTGTTTTATCACTGCTGTGTATTTGTTATTCATGGCTTGACCTAAAATTTAGCGGGAACAATTTATATTATTTCAAAAATGATTCTATTTGTTCTTCTAATTTAGTATTCTTTTCTGTTAATCCTTTAATTTCATCTTCGATTACATTAAGTCTAGCTTCTATTTTCTCCTCGCTGACC
>JBAQEN010000814.1:0-1783 GCA_049286765.1 Methylococcaceae bacterium | reverse complement strand
CTGGCAGGGAACGGGCTTAAAATCCAGAAACTGTTGCTGCCGAAAATGTGAGGGATGCAGATGACGAATAAAGATACAAACGAAACCAGGGTTAAGAGGATCACTCTATTATACTGTTTTACAGAATAAGTTTTCCTGATAAGGTTAAGCCCAACCATGGCTGAAATGATAATGACCGGGATTAAAGTTATCGAGTGGTACCCGTTTATTGATCGTTGTAACGGATTGAGGGAGAGCATATTGGCAGCGAAATCTGCGGAACCGATTAATAATATTTTTATGCCCAGAATTGGTAGAGCTAATCCATAGGGTACTAATAATAAAAGAATATATTTATAGCCTTCCATGTCAATAAGTGCAATTTTTAATATCAGCAGAGGGTTTGCTAGGATATTGTTGATGACAGAAGGCAACGAGTTTCCCAGCCAATTGTATCTGTTTAAACTTTTTACTTCTGCACTCATCATAAGATGAGCTCCCGTAGGCGATAGTGCAGGGAATACAAGCATAAATAATATGATTGTATATGCGATACCAATAAACAGTATGGCTAAGGATTTTTTTAAATCTTTATTAATTAGAAAGTACGATAGTCCGATACCTATAGTGAGCATGCCAAAATGTTCCTGACATAATAATAATATAAAAATGCACAATAAAAGCTTTTCAAACTTGTTGGTGATTATGTAGTAAATGCTTAAACCGATAAAAGGGGCGGTGAGAGCAACGGGATGGAAGTCCCATATTGCGGCGCTTAATACAAAAGGATTTAACAAAAAACTGATAGTCCATACGAATGCCTGCCAGTCGGAATAATTTAACTTGAGCGCGGTTTTATAAATGGGGAAGGCGGTTAGCGTTATGGATATAGACTGAGCAAAAATCAACCATTCTGGCGATGGCGACAACTTATAAAGTGGGACAAATAAAAACAGTATCGGATGAAAATGAAAACCTAGCCAGTTTATAGGCATAGATAAAAAGTTTATGGTATTAAGTAGGATTTTTCCATTCAGGCAACTCCATATAGCCTGGTCGAAAACGCCGGTATCGTAGATGGAAGTTTTAAAACTCCAGTGACGGTCGACCCCTAGCAAAAGCATGATAAGGAAATAACCGGCACATACTGCCAGTAATGATTGATAGGCAGGGTGAGATTTGGTTGATGTCATGCGCTAGCTTTGTTTTTCAGCAAGGACTAAAATCGATACGCCAAAAGGCAGGATTATCAATCTCAGTATGAGTTCTTCTAATTGAAAAATGGACTGAAGTATCAGATTAACTATCGGCGTGGGCATATTTACGTCGGAAGCCTGAGTTTTATTAGCGAGTTTGCCAGCCAACCTAACTGAATAAACGAGCGGAAATAAAAGAGTGTTGAAATAGCTAGAATATTTTATTTTCAGGCCGCTTTTCACGATGATGTCTTCCAGCTTCTTTCGGGTATAACGCCTTTGGTGGTGATGTATTTCATCATGGGCGCTCCATAAAAACATATAAGCAGGAACGGTAATCAAGAGCATGCCATTGGAGCTTAACTGGGGAGCCAGGCTATTTAATGCTCCTGAGTCGTCCTCGATATGCTCAAGAACGTCAAGCATGCAGATGAGGTCAAATTTATCGCTAAGCTGAAGATTGTCCGGCAGAGATCCTTTGCGGATCGGGCAGATATTCCTTTTGGAGGCGATTTCAATTGCTTCATCGTACAGTTCAATTCCAGTAAGAACACCATATTTGGATAATAACGACAGGTTTCCTCCAGTTCCGCAACCGATTTCAAGTA
>JBAQEN010000813.1:0-2974 GCA_049286765.1 Methylococcaceae bacterium | reverse complement strand
GGGGCTACCGAATCAGGGAGTAAAGGGCTTTTATCCGATACTATCGTTTTACCGTCGTAAGTTAAGTTAAATAAACCAAACCCATCGTTCGTTAATCCTGCCATCGCAATACGCTGTTTATCTAACTCCAAAACACATAGGAATGTTTCTTTACGCCCTGGCCACAGAGCCGTTATTTGCTGTACAACACGCATGGAAGGGCCTATAGGCGGCGCCATCGGCATCAATTCCGCTTGTTTGATCACATCAGGCTTATTCCATGCAGCGCAAGCGGATAATAATGCGCATAGAGAGAAAAGACACACTACCGCTCTAAGCACTGTTAATTTTATAACTTTTATTTCAATCGCATTGTTTAACGGCATAATTCAGCCAGTGTATCAAATCTTGCACGGGCGTTTTTATATAGAATGAGAACATCACTTAGTTGATTATTTGTCATTATAAATTTTAGAACCTTTAAACCCAATCAATGGCGCACACATCAGTGCTGTAAAAATACCGGTTGTGATCGTAAAGCCAAAGGCGTGGACGATTTCTGTAGAACTGACGGCTAATAAACCAAACGCCAATAATGTCGTTAATGCAGATAAGGTGACTGCCAGCGAGGTGCTGGCGCGTTTATCTCCGGCCATAAAAAAGAATACCGCATCATCAATCCCTATGCCCAATACCAGTAATAGCGCAAATAAATTAAACAGGCTGAACAACTGATCAAACCAGCCCATCATCGCCAGTGAAACCAGTGCCCCGGCTACGGGTACCGAGATGATAGTTAAACCATTGCGCCAGCCGAACTTTAATCCCAGACCGATAAAAACCAGTGCATAAGCGCCGGCCAATAACCAGCTGGCTCTAACCCGGTAACGTGCAAACAGTGCCGATAAATCACTCACTGGATCAACCAGACTCACACCTTGTAAATTTTGCAGCCCTTTTAATTCCGATAAATCGCTAATTCCGGTTAATGAAACGATGCTCAAGCAATGCCCTGAATCACAACCCAACCACAACTGCTGCCTGGTTTCATCGGCGGTTTTCAGCCATTCCGTCAACGCAATCGATTTATTTTCTGCCTCTAAAAACTGCTTGCGTTCAGCTCTAACAGCCGTATCACTAAATCCCAGATCTGTCATATACCGCTTCAGTAAACCGGATTCATAAAACGTCTGCTTAAGTAACTGGAAATTTTCTCGCTGACTAGCCTCATTTGGCCAGTAATTACTTATGCCCTGGTAATATTTCAGCGCTTGTTGCTGTTTTAATATCTCCAGCCTCTTTAGTAATTGCTGTTCATTGTGATGCCAATCAATGTGATCAGTTCCTGACACCAGAAAAAACTGATTATCCTGACTTAAGGGAAATAATTGTTTGATTTTATCTGCCGTCTTAATTAATTCGACGGGAGCCGATTGCAGCAATCGCACATCATCACGCGGGGTCAGTTGCCAGATGCCACCGATGATAAAAACCACCACAATAACACTTAACCAGCGCTTGTTTTTTAACAGCCAGGCTGGCCAATGCTGTTGCCAATAGCTTGTTAATTTAAGTATTTTTGGCTCGTGTTCAGGCTTAAAGCCCGTCAGTAGCACAGGGAATAACATAACCACCGTTAACCAGGCGACTATCAAGCCGATTGCAGAAAAAAAAGCCATTTCCTGCAAGCCGGTAAATGGTGAAAAACCCAAGCCTGCATAACTTAACAGATGGGTTAATAGGCCAATAAAAAGTCCGGGTAAAATATAACGTAGGCCTCGGCGCGGGTTCCAATCTTCTGAGCCAAAGCTGTCGCAAAAAAAATGCACGGCATAATCATCAGCAACACCAATCAAACTTGCACCGAAGACCAAAGTGATAATATTTATTTTGCCAAAAAACAAAACACTGAGGACTAAAGCCGAAACCATGCCGCTTCCTATTGCCAGAAATGACAACAATAATGGCCTGGGACTGCGAAATGTCAGCAGCATTAATAACAAAATGCCCACACTAGAGCCGATACCTACTGTGGAAATTTCCTGATTGGCGGATCGTGAGCCAACAGCGGTAAACAGCGGCATACCCGAAACCATCAAATCTCCGCCGGCTGCCTGTGCTTGACTTTGTGCGCTGCCAGCCAGATCCAGCAAAGTTTCGAGTTTTTCCAGCTTGTTGGTAGTATCCTGCAAATCCGTTACCAGAACCGCCCAATACTTCTGTTCGTCATGCAGAATAACAACACCTTGCTCTACACTCAGTTTGACCGGATTTTGCGCATTAAAATAGCGGCTAAATAAAAGCAAAGGGTCACGTTCAAGATCAGCCGATTGCATTTGACCGATGGGGCTATAGAGAATTTCCAGATTTTGTGCAATCAATTCCTTGGGATTCAATGTCAAAGTGAGCTTTGATTGAGAATCCAGCAATTGATAACGAAAAGGAAATAAATGCTGATAACTCTCACGGTAGTTTTGTGCTGAAAACTCCAAGACAATGCGGTTAAACAGTCCGCTAAGCTGTAACTGCTGTTTAAGCTGTTGGGCCCGAACAATCGCGTCTTGAGAGGTGGCAGCACCGCTTAACCAAATCACATTACGCGCCATCGATTCATTATGCTGTTTTGTGGCTTTGGCGATTTCAGGCTTTTGTTCGGTAACCGGTAATAACGCTAAAAAACCCGTTTCCAGCCAGTGTCTGGTCAGCGCTTGACTGCCAAGAATACTGATTACCACCATCCCCAGCAGCCAAATACCAGCGGTTACTTTAGGGTGATAAACGTTCAAAATCGGCTTCTTGTTCAGGGGTTAATTGAGTTGGGTGGGTAATATGATCAAATGTAATGCGCGTAATATTGCCGCTCGCCTCCTGAATTTCCAGCAAACGCAATTCATTGTCGCCTGACAACACAATAGAGCTGATTATTTTCTTCAATAGCTCATCTTTGGGGTTTAATTCCAACTGCCAGGAGAGTTTCCGGTTATATCCGGTTATT
>JBAQEN010000812.1:0-3107 GCA_049286765.1 Methylococcaceae bacterium | reverse complement strand
CCTTTAACGCCTGCCATTAATTCAGGATACTTGTCGTGCATCATGTTGGTTAAATCGCCACCGTCATCCAGAATCATATTGGGTCTCCAGCCATCAAGACCGTCAATGGTCTGAGCGATACACCATTCAGCTTCTGCCTCGGTTTCACCTTTCCATGCGAATACAGGAATGCCTGCTGCAGCAATGGCTGCTGCCGCATGATCCTGGGTGGAGAAAATATTGCAGGATGACCAGCGTACTTCTGCGCCCAATGCAGTCAGGGTTTCAATCAAGACCGCAGTTTGTATCGTCATATGCAAACAGCCTGCGATACGCGCGCCTTTTAACGGCTGCTCCCGGCCATATTCTTCACGTAATGCCATCAAACCGGGCATTTCTGTTTCAGCAATATTGATTTCTTTACGGCCCCATGCTGCTAAAGCGATGTCGGCAATTTTGTAATCTTGTTGGCTCATTATCTGTCCTGTGTTAATTATTGAAGACCAGCAGCATCTTTTAATGCGTCAACTTTGTCGGTTTTTTCCCAACTAAATGAGGATTCGGTACGGCCAAAATGCCCGTAAGCTGCTGTGGTTTGATAGATTGGCTTTAACAAATCCAGCATTGCAATCAAGCCTTTAGGCCTGAGATCAAAATGTTCTCTGATAATTTTCACCAACTTGTCTTCACTGAGCTTGCTTGTGCCGAAGGTTTCAACGCTGATGGATGTAGGTTCGGCAACACCAATTGCATAAGAAACCTGAATTTCACAGCGTTCAGCCAAACCGGCAGCAACGATATTTTTTGCTACATAACGAGCCATATAAGCTGCAGAACGGTCAACTTTTGATGGGTCTTTACCGGAAAACGCTCCACCGCCATGTCTTGCCATACCGCCGTAGGTATCAACGATAATTTTACGTCCGGTTAAGCCGCAGTCGCCGACAGGTCCGCCAATAATAAACTGGCCTGTGGGGTTAATAAAATATTTAGTATCTTTATGTAGCCATTCCTTGGGCAATACAGGCAAAATAATTTCATCCATCACTGCTTCATGCAATGACTTGGCGTTAATTTCTGGTGAATGTTGGGTTGATAAAACAACTGCATCAATAGCAACCGGTTTATGATTTTCATAACGGAAAGTAATCTGACTTTTTGCATCCGGACGCAGCCATGGCAGAGTCTTATTTTTACGCACCTCCGCCTGACGTTTTACCAAAAGATGAGAATAAGTTATCGGGGCGGGCATCAACACATCAGTTTCATTGCTGGCATATCCAAACATCAAACCTTGGTCGCCTGCACCTTGCTCATGATCTGCCGCTTCATCAACGCCCATCGCAATGTCTGCCGATTGCTTTCCTATCGCATTCAATACTGCACAGCTTTGTCCGTCAAAGCCTATATCGCCATGATCATAACCAATCTCGCAAACCACTTTTCTAACCAGCGCTTCGAGATCAACCCATGCATTGGTAGTAATTTCACCCGCCAGAAGAACCATGCCTGTTTTGACCAATGTTTCACAGGCAACCCGTGACCGGGGATCTTGTGCCAATAAGGCATCAAGCACTGCATCTGAAATTTGATCCGCAACTTTATCCGGATGTCCTTCTGAAACCGATTCTGATGTAAAACTAAAATTATTGCTCACGTCACCACCTTCTAAATGATAAAACCAGGTATAGAAAAGGCTGCATAAGCAGCCTTATTTTAATGGTGGGCCCTGTAGGACTTGAACCTACGACCTGCCGATTATGAGTCGGACGCTCTAACCAACTGAGCTAAGGGCCCTTTATCCTTATCTACTCACCATCCAGGAAGCACCTTAATTGCTCTGATCTGGATGGATGCCTTAACTTTCTTAATGCTTTTGCTTCAATTTGACGAATGCGCTCGCGCGTCACATCAAACTGCTTACCCACTTCTTCCAAAGTATGATCGGTATTCATATTGATACCAAAACGCATGCGTAGAACTTTCGCTTCTCTTGCGGTTAATCCCGCCAGAACATTTTGTGTCGATTCGCGCAAGCCTGCTATGGTAGCCGCTTCAACCGGCGAAAGCACCTTGGCGTCTTCTATGAAATCTCCCAGATGAGAATCTTCATCGTCACCGATAGGCGTTTCCATTGAAATAGGCTCTTTTGCAATTTTTAACACTTTACGAACCTTGTCTTCCGGCATTTCCATGCGTTCAGCCAATTCTTCAGGCGTCGCCTCCCGTCCCATTTCCTGCAGAATCTGCCGGGAAATCCGGTTTAACTTGTTGATCGTTTCGATCATATGCACAGGAATACGAATGGTTCTGGCCTGATCAGCAATTGACCGCGTTATAGCTTGCCTGATCCACCACGTCGCGTAGGTAGAAAACTTATAACCGCGACGGTATTCAAACTTATCCACGGCCTTCATTAAACCAATATTTCCTTCCTGAATCAAGTCCAGAAACTGTAGGCCGCGATTGGTATATTTTTTAGCAATCGAAATAACCAGTCTTAAATTAGCTTCAATCATTTCCTTTTTCGCGCGTCTCGCTTTGGCTTCCCCGATAGACATACGCCGGTTAATATCTTTTAATCCACTGATAGTCAGACCATACTCTGCTTCGATATCCGCTAATATTTTTTGCGCTTTTCTGAGCTCTTTTTCACGAGCTTTCAAGGATTCCGAATAGCCATGAGCACCATTCAAATGCTGATCCAACCAATCTGAACTGGATTCATGCTCAGTAAATGAGGCTATAAAGTCCTTACGCGACATTTTTGCTTCTTTTACAAAAATATCCAGAATCAGTTTTTCCTGCTCACGAACAATAGCGATTCCATTGGGAATAATGGCTGTCAATTTTTTTAAATATTGTGGTGTCCATTTAAATTCCATGAACAAATCAGCCAATACTTCAAAGGCTTTTTCAGTTTTATCACTGGTATAACCATATTTTTTAATGGCTGCTGACGCTGTTTTTAACTGTTTTCTGAGTGCCTCAACTTTTTCCAGAACCTCATCGTAATTGAGTCCTTTTAGCTCATCTTCAGCTCCGGCCTCTTCAACCGGCTCATGGGCAGGTAGTGTACTGACTAAATCTTCAGAGTCGCTTAAATCGGCAAAACCCGAAATCAAATC
>JBAQEN010000811.1:0-2028 GCA_049286765.1 Methylococcaceae bacterium | reverse complement strand
TTAAGATTAATACCGAAACCGGGAAATTTATGTCACGGGCCTAAACCAGCCCCCGGATTATAATCACCGATGAAGGCAAGATTTGAGGACTCATTAACTGTTGGCCAGGATAAGTTTAAATTGTATCGTTTGCCAAAACGCCCGTTAGAGCTATTACGTGCTTGGGATGCGGCGGATGAATACTTGTTAAATTATCTCGCAGAAAATCTGAAACCGACGGCAGATACCCGGATTTTAATATTTAATGATACCTTCGGCGCTTTGGCTGTAGCGCTTAATTCATTCCGGCCTCAGGCAGTATCAGATTCCTATCTATCACAACAGGCGACGCGACTCAATCTGGCTGAAAACGGTTTACCTGAACACAGCGTAAGGCTAATAAATAGTCTTGAAACACTGGAAGGTCCATTTGATCTGGTTCTAATCAAAGCCCCAAAAACCTTGGCTTTACTGGAAGATGAATTGATACGGCTGCATCCGCATTTGACGCCGTCAACACAAGTCATTTTAGCGGGAATGATAAAAACACTGCCGTCTTCAATTTGGAAGATGCTGGAGCATTTAGTCGGGCCAACCTCAACTGCACTGGCAAGAAAAAAAGCACGCCTGATTTTTGCAACTCCTGATGCGCGGCTGGTTATCCCGGCCAATCCTTATCCGGTAAGCTATCGGCTTGAAGAAACTGATTATCTGATCAGTAATCACGCAAACGTATTTTCGCGCGACAGTCTCGATATAGGAACGCGCTTTTTTCTCCAGCATCTACCCGAAGGGTTGGGCATTTGCGACGTTATCGATCTTGGTTGCGGTAACGGCTTACTGGGGTTAATGGCCGCTAAGCTCAATCCACTAGCAACAGTTCATTTTATTGATGAGTCTTTTATGGCAATAGCTTCCGCCAAGGAAAATTTTGATCGGGCATTGGGCCAAGAGCGCAAGGCAACTTACCACATTGCTGACTGCTTGATGAATTTTGAGCCGGATTCGGCTGATTTAATTCTTTGTAATCCACCTTTTCATCAGCACAATACAATTGGCAACCAGATTGCCATCAACATGTTTAAACAATCAAGAAAGGTGTTAAGAAAAGGCGGGGCGTTATGGGTAATTGGTAATCGTCATTTGGATTATCATCTCGACCTTGATCGACTATTCAATAATCATGCCCTTGTCGCTGCCAACGCAAAATTTGTCATTTTAAAGGCCAGTGTATAACACGCTTCAGGGGCAGATTCAAAGTCCCTAAGGCAGATGCACACTATATTTTCGTAGAATTCATCCTACGAAACGGCGCTCCTCAGTGTAGCCGAAGGACTCAGGATGGCGGACAGACTCGGTGTTTCAAGTGCCTAAGCTATTTATGAACGTGACTTATACACTTGTGTATCGGAAAGCCATACATTATTTTGACACTATCAAAGATTACCCGGTTTAAAGGCATACAAAAAACCGAACCCAAAAGCCGGTTGACTTCTGCGTCCGGTTTATGAGTTTGTTACGCCGGGGTTACATTCTCTGCTTGTGGTCCTTTCTGACCTTGAGTTACCTGCATCGTAACTTTTTGACCTTCTCGTAAGGTTTTTCGGCCAGCGCCGTTAATTGCGCTGTGGTGAACGAAAACGTCCTTACCACCTTCCTGTTCAATAAATCCAAAACCTTTTTCATCATTGAACCACTTAACGGTACCTACAACTTGATCTGACATATCACACTCTTAACTTAAAAAATCGCCAATTTTGGTTGGCTTTACAAATTCCAGCTTTATTATTAAAGCCGGCTCAAACTTTTACTCGGTTAAATACTAACATTAAAAATACGGTTAAAGCAAAAACATTTTAGCTAAGCTTCGTTTATTTTTATCTAACGGGTCATCTATGCCTTTAAATGCTAATCAAGCAAAGTACTTGCAAGACTCATGGTAACTGTTCTGTTGTATTGCAATTGACCACATGAAGTAGAACATAGATACCAGTTTCGCCCCAGAGCGCAGGCATCCTGCATAAAAATCGGCACATTTCGCGACTATTA
>JBAQEN010000810.1:0-5607 GCA_049286765.1 Methylococcaceae bacterium | reverse complement strand
GCGTTACACTAACTCCTGCATCTTTGTAGTCGTTGAAAATGAACAAAAATTCTGCGCAATTCAGGTATATACATTTTGGATACCTCTCTATTCATAGCATCGATGCGAAAACTTAAGAAAATACCCGCCGGAATTACCGGTTAATTAGGAGTGATCAATGAATATTCATGAATTTCAGGCCAAACAGTTGTTTCATAAATTTGGAATACCCATACCAGATGGCAAGCAAGCAACAACGGCAAATAGTGCTGGAGAAATTGCCCGGGAGTTAGGCGATGAGGGTTGGGTCGTAAAGGCTCAAGTTCATGCAGGCGGGCGAGGTAAAGTGGGTGGCGTAAAGCTGGCTAAAAGCGTTGCGGAAGTTATTGAACACGCCAATACAATGTTAGGTAAACGCTTGGCGACGATTCAAACCGGTAGCGAAGGGTTGCCGATTAATTCGCTACTGATAGAAAAAATTTACCCTATTAAACGCGAATTATATTTAAGTCTGCTGGTAGATCGCAGTAGTGAGCGCATTATTTTTATTGCCTCAGCAGCAGGCGGTATGGATATAGAAACCGTTGCTCATGAAAAGCCAGAACAGATTATTTCGGTACAAGTCCATCCGGCTGCTGGTTTGCAAGCCTATCAATGCAGAAAAGTCGCCTATGCATTAGGGCTTAAAGGCCAACAACACAAATCTTTACAAAAAATAATGCAGGGAATGTATGACTTGTTTTTAGCAAAGGATGCCAGCCAGATTGAAATTAATCCCTTGATAGAAACGCATGACGGTGATTTATTAGCTCTGGACGCTAAAATCAATTTTGATGATAACGCTCTGGCGATTCATCCCGATGTTTTAGCGATGAAAGACCCCGCACAGGAAGATGACAAGGAAAATGAAGCGCAACAATTCGGGCTGAATTACATTACCCTGGATGGCAACATAGGCTGTATGGTCAATGGTGCGGGTCTTGCCATGGCGACTATGGATCTGGTCAAACTGAAGGGCGGATTACCAGCCAATTTTCTCGATGTCGGGGGCGGCACCAATGTCGAAAAAGTCTGTGAAGCTTTTAAGCTGATACTGTCCGATAGCAGCGTCAAAGCCGTATTGGTCAATATTTTCGGCGGCATCGTTAAATGTGATGTTATCGCATCGGGTATTTTGGCGGCGATAGAACAGGTTCATGTCTCTGTTCCTGTGGTCGTCCGATTGGAAGGCACGAATGTCGAACAGGGCAGGGCATTATTGAGTAATACAGGTCTTAAGATTTACGCAGCCGATGATTTGGCACACGCGGCAGAACAAGTTGTTAAATTGGCGGAGGCCGTATGAGCATTTTAATTAATAAAGACACTAAAGTGATTTGTCAGGGTTTTACCGGCAAACAGGGTACGTTTCACTCTGAACAGGCGCTGGACTACGGCACACAATTAGTCGGCGGCGTCACGCCGGAACGCGGCGGAGAAACGCATCTGGGGTTACCCGTCTTTAATACTGTACAGGATGCTGTTAATACCACTGGAGCGACCGCCAGCGTGATTTATGTGCCGCCGTTTTACGCCGCCGATGCTATTCTGGAAGCAGTCGATGCGGGGATTAAACTGATCGTCTGCATCACCGAAGGCATTCCGATATTACAAATGCTGCGCGTTAAAGCGGCGATGGCAGGAACGGGCGCGTTACTGATTGGCCCCAACTGTCCGGGTATCATCACCCCTGGCGAATGCAAAATCGGTATTATGCCGGGTAAAATTCACCTGCCGGGATCGATTGGTATCGTTTCAAGGTCAGGCACATTAACCTATGAATCCGTGCATCAAACCACACAACAAGGTCTGGGACAAAGCACCTGCGTAGGCATAGGCGGCGATCCGATTCACGGCATGAACTTTGTCGATGTGCTTAGCCGTTTTCAGGCTGATGAGCAAACTAAAGGTATTGTCATGGTCGGTGAAATCGGCGGTGGTGAAGAAGAAGAGGCTGCGGACTATATTAATGCCTATGTCACCAAGCCTGTTGTCGCCTATATCGCAGGACAGACCGCGCCGCCTGGAAAACGTATGGGACATGCCGGTGCTATTGTTACAGGCGGCAAAGGCACAGCAGAGGGCAAAGTTGCAGCGCTTAAAGCGGCGGGTATTGAAGTGGTCAATTCTCCGACGGATATTGGTGCGGCAATGAAGGGGTGTTTTTAAGTATTCTCTGATCAAGTCCTTCGATAGGCTCAGTACGATTGTTAATTTGTTGTGCCCGTTCGTGGTGACCTTGTCGAACCATGAGCGGGACCAACTTCTTCAGAAAGTCCTTAACAACTCTTAGGGTTATGAATTTACCCGATTGAAAACACCTTGAAAACCTTCTCCTAAGCAAATGACCCTAAAAATAGCTCTGGCACAAACTAACTTCCTGGTCGGTAATATAACCGCCAATGTTAATAACATCATCAAAGCTGCTATTCATGCGCGTGATGAGTTAGGCGCTGATATTATCGTTTTTCCTGAGCTTACCATCACCGGTTATCCAGCAGAAGACCTGTTATTGCGCGCTGATTTTATCGCAGAAGCCAATAACGCCGTTTATCAGCTTGTCGACCAGGTTACCGGCATTGCACTGGTAGTGGGTTTTCCTGAATATGACGGCAATAAAATCTACAATAGCGCAGTAGTCTTGCATCAAGGCGTGATGCTGGCGCGTTATCGCAAACAGGCACTACCTAATTATGGCGTGTTTGATGAACAGCGTTATTTTTCTGCCGGCAATCAGCCCTGTGTGTTTGAGTTTAATGGCACGTTTATTGGACTGACGATTTGTGAAGATGTTTGGAAAAGCGGCATTATTGACGCTACGAAACAAGCCGGGGCAGAGTTACTGCTGACTCTCAACGCCTCGCCGTTTAATTCGGGAAAAATCCATCAACGCGAAGCCATTATTTGCCGGCAAGTTAAAGCTGCACAGATTCCCCTAGTTTATGTTAATCAAATAGGCGGCCAGGATGAGTTAATTTTTGATGGCGCTTCATTTGTCGCCGATTCGCAAGGTGACATTGTATTCCGGGCAGAAGAATTTAAAGAACAAATCAGTGTGATTGAGTTTGACGGCAACAAGCCAGTAACAAACACCTGCGTTCCGCTTTACAATGAGATTTCCAGCGACTATCAGGCCCTGGTGCTGGGCATTAAAGATTATGTGCGCAAAAACGGTTTTAAAGGCGCCATATTAGGCTTGTCCGGCGGCATTGATTCGGCATTGGTTTTAGCATTGGCGGTTGATGCATTGGGACAGGACAAAGTTGAAGCGGTACTCATGCCGTCACGCTACACACAGATGATGAGTAACGAAGATGCTGTACTGGAGGCTGAAGCATTGGGGGTGAAATACCATATTATACCCATAGAACCCGCTGTTGATGCCTTCACGGGCATGTTGGCCGAGGTTTTTGCAGGTACAACTAAAGATACTACTGAGGAAAATATCCAGGCGCGTTGCCGTGGGGTTATTTTAATGGCGCTATCCAACAAGCAAGGCAAACTGTTACTGACTACAGGTAATAAAAGCGAAATGAGCGTGGGTTATGCGACGCTCTATGGCGATATGGCAGGTGGATTTGCGCCGATCAAGGATGTGCCAAAACTGCTGGTTTATCAGTTGGCCCGTTTTCGCAATACACTGTCCGAAGTAATACCAGAACGGGTTATTATTCGACCGCCATCGGCTGAATTAGCGCCAGACCAGGTTGATGCTGACTCTTTGCCGCCCTACGAAGTTTTAGACCCGATACTGGAACGTTACGTAGAACTGGATCAATCGGCTGAAGAGATTATTGCTGCCGGATTCCGTCGCGAAGATGTCGCAAGAGCCATTAGTCTGGTAGATAGAAATGAGTATAAACGCAGACAATCACCGCCTGGAATCAGGATTACGGGCAGGGCATTTGGACGCGATCGGCGATATCCGATTACTTCGGGTTACAGAGGGATTTGAAATAGTTTTTTGAGCCTTCTGTTGAAAAACTCTTGCTGAAGCACTTGGAACTACCCAAACAAAGCAAAAGCTTCTTTGAATTTGTTGCAATCAATTATCTACAATTGGCTCATACCGGTCATTGAAATTAGCCAGCCGGAAAAGTAGAAGCTAGCAGAATTTACTAATTACCGACAATGCTGGGCTGAGACGATTAGGGAACAATAAAGGGATAGAGATTGTGTATTGATTGACAATTTGCTGTCTTGAAAATCGCCCCACAGCGTTTTTCATCTATGATATGCAACTGCATTTTCCAGGTTTATCCGCACAATATTAATCAGGTAAAAAATGGCAAAGAAAAATTACATAGCCATTGTTTTAATGGCTGTTTTCTGGAGTACTCAGGTTTATGCGGACCGGCATAAAGTTGCGATTGCCAGCGCGCATCCGTTGGCAACGGCTGCAGGATTTGAAATTCTGGATAAAGGGGGTAATGTGTTTGATGCAGCGGTAGCGGTGAGCGCGGCATTGGCAGTTGTTGAACCGTCCGGCTCAGGATTGGGTGGTGGCGGTTACTGGTTGCTACACAGAGAAAAAGACGGATTTGAAACCCTGATTGATGGCCGTGAAAAAGCGCCTTTGGCGGCTCACAAGGATATGTATCTGGATAAAGACAGGAAGGTGATTGCAAAATTATCCCTCGATGGCGCTTTAGCCGCTGCTATTCCTGGAATGCCTGCCGGATTGGCGCATCTGTCTGAAAAATACGGGCAGTTGCCACTGGCGGAAAGTTTGGCGCCGGCAATCCGGTATGCAAGGACAGGTTTTGCAATTGGCGAGCGATACCTGAAGTTACTGAAATTCAGATCCGGATTGATCAATAAATACCCAACTACTGCCGGGATATTTTTAAAAGATGGCATGCTACCCAAACCTTATTCAATACTCAGGCAACCCGATTTGGCGAAAACATTAACAGAACTGGCTGAATCTGGCCGGGATGGATTTTATCGCGGGTGCATAGCCGAGAAGCTGGTTAAAGATGTCAAAAAAGCGGGCGGCATCTGGACAGAAGAAGATCTTGAGTCTTATCAGATTGTCGAGCGCGAACCGGTAACAGGACTATACAATGGCATAAAAATTACCAGCGCGGCACCATCCTCATCCGGCGGTATTGTTCTGATTGAAGCATTGAATGTTTTATCGGGCTACGATTTGCAAAAAACGGATGAAATTACCCGTAAGCATCTGATAACTGAAGCCATGCGCCGCGCTTATCACGACCGTTCATTGTACTTGGGTGATGCAGACTTTATTGATATCCCTGTTGAACGTTTATTGAGTGAGGATTATGCTGCCGGATTGCGCAGCAGTATTCGGCCGGATAAAGCCTTGCCCAGTGACATGTTGTCAGGCGAGATAGAGCAACAACCCGAGGGCGCCAATACCACCCATTTCTCAATTATTGACGATGAAGGCAACCGGGTTGCCGCAACGCTCAGCATTAATTTTCCGTTTGGTTCAGGTTTTGTAGCCCCAGGAACGGGTGTGCTACTGAATGATGAAATGGATGATTTTGCCAGTCTTCCGGGCGCTATGAATGGCTACGGCCTGGTTGGTGGTGTTGCCAATGCCATCGCCCCCGGCAAACG
>JBAQEN010000809.1:0-2204 GCA_049286765.1 Methylococcaceae bacterium | reverse complement strand
GCAGAATTGTTCATCACGATATGAGCGAACGCTGTGACCCATACACTGCGGCTCTTGGCATAGACATATAGCAGGTAAATAAAAGTACACATCGAACCAATTCCCAGGATGAAGAAATTCAGAACGCTTTCCCCAGCAGACATTTCGACAGTTTGAGGAGCGATCAAGGCAACAGGCCAGTGCCAGGCATACCAGATCAAACCGCCTATGAAAATACCTACCCAGGGTTTGATGCGATACAAAGCGGGAAACATGAAACCGCGATGTCCAAACTCCTCCCCAAAACCGGTGATAATCCCCGGCAAGATATTGAAGACAGTCAATCCTCCCAAAAAGTAAACCATCAGCATCATCTGGGGCGTGAAACCGGGTGGTAGGCCAGCTGCCATATCCTCTCCTACCGCGGCAAATTGCTCCGCCAGGCGCCCGAGGAACACATTTCCGGTGAAGTCCCAAGTAATCGCGCCAAACAATGTGAAAAAAATGTATGAAAGGATCGTAATCGCTATCGAGATCAGCCAGTATTTTCCATAATCGCTGAGACGCCCGAGCCTGAGGTTGGCATCCTTGAATCTATTTTCATAGAAGAATAAGCGTGTAATGATCGCGGCGATGGCAGGCGTCAGCATGTATGCCTGTGCCAGGTACCTTCCTTGTTCGCCCATCGACTTTGCGCCAATGATCCAGGCAGTGGAAAGGATCATTAAAATAACAAAGTATATTACGAGTGATTTATGCTTCGTTAGACCCCCCTTTTTTGAGATTAATTGCGGGGTATTTCTTACATATGGAGACATTTTCTTTTTCCTCTTTTTGATTGCATTCTATGACCCGAAACAAAAAAAAGAACCACATGAATATGTGGTTCTTTTGGGTTGGAATATGTGGTTTCTCTGGAATGGAATATGCGGTTGCGCTGTCCGGCTCAGATCAAATTCATCCCTTGGGCCTGCTCGATCGCCTGCACCCGGTAGGAAAAGTATTGTGTTCGTTTTCAAGTTTATGAATTAGCTTCATTTCGTCGTAAAACTTCTTATAGGGTTTTGAGTATTCAATTTCACCTACGGCGTCAAAGTTGCGGTTGGCATTAGTATCTCAGGTACAGTTACGGTTGGCGGTTGATACATGCCATAGCCAGCCCAAGCTTTGTAATACGGGTCAGACTCCTACATTTAGCCTGCCCGCACCACAGCTAAAAAGGAACCAGGAGACGTTTGGTTCTGTGAGACAAACAGAACGCGCAATACCGTTTTTCTCTAAAGCAGGCATTACTTGATCAAATTGGGTCTCTCCAGCTCGAATTCCGAAGACACATGGCGCGGAACACGGTACGCCAGATAGGATGCCCCCGTCGCCAATATTTATTGCGTATATGGCACTGTAATAAAACCTTATTAGAGAGGCTGGATCCTTCTGATAGGCGAACCAGAGCAAAGCCATTGCAATAACCAGGAATGATACTCCTCCTCCGAGTATAAACCGACCCCATTTCACAGATTTGCCTGGTGGGAGAGAATTGGTCATAGTTCCAGCCTTTTTGATTAATGGTCACTATATCGTTTCTGGAAATAGGCGCGGTGTGGACTTAACAGCCGTGCTTGGGATCAGTGCTTCTCTGGTACAAATGATTGTGATCGAAGTTGGAACGGATATGAGCAAATTCCCCAACGAAAAGCACTTCTGTTCGTGGCTTGAATTGGCGCCGAAGAATGAAATATCGGGTGGCAAGATACTAAAGAACCAAACGATCAAAACTCGGTGGAATATGAACCTTTGAGTGTGCAAAAATACGAAAAACACTATCGAGATCAACAGATCAATTATCCAGAGAAAAAGGCAGCCAGGCTTGGCTTCCAACTCACCCCAACATGAGCTGTTTCTGAGAAGGCTGTGTTGGGTGCCTTTTGGTATTGAAACACATTGACTCTTAACTGCAAACGCCAAAATCAGATGCCCAAGCCAAACTTTGAATCTCTTTTATTTTCTCACCAATATTTTCAATCGTTGCAATAAACTCATTAATTGCTGCCTGATCGGAAGCTATGTAATTCAAGAAACTTTTCATTGCGTCAAGAACTAAGTAGTCCGTCATAAGTCTTTAGAAACATGGAATTTTAGGTCTGATGTCGTGCGGTTTTGAGCAGTCAATATTTTTTCAGCGGCTTTCACAACTTCCTCGATATTATCCTGGAGTTTGTTCGCAC
>JBAQEN010000808.1:0-4945 GCA_049286765.1 Methylococcaceae bacterium | reverse complement strand
GGATATTGAAGACTATATTAGTCAAAAAATTTCCGTTAGAGCGATCACCGCTGATCTTTTGGCTGATGTCATAATACCGGAAAAAAGAAAGTCAAAGCCTAAAATTGACTACAAAGGGAGACGTCCTGATCAAGATAGAAGCAGAAGCCGGAAACCTACAACCCAATCATAAGCTCCCGAAAATCCTCGATTGCGGGGAAATCGGTTACGTCCTTTTTAGGCTGCTTGCTATCGGGTTTGCTTACGGAAACCAAATGCCCTATGCCAAACAGTCTGGCCGAATTCAATACCGTCAGGCTGTCATCGATCAACAGCGTTGTTTGTTTATCAAACGGCTGATGTTGCTGCAATAAGTTCCAAAAATCTATGTTCTCTTTAGGTAACCCTAAATCATGAGAGCTGATAATGCCGTCGAAAAAAGGCTGCAAACAGGTTTTTTCCATTTTTATTCCCAAACTATCGCGGTGTGCATTGGTAACTAACAGTACCTTGAGCGTTGATTGCTGAAGTTTTTCCAGAAATTCCATGACGTGCGGCAACACAGCAATTAAGCCGGATATTTCTGCCTTCAATCCGGCAATATCCAGTTGTAAAACCTCACTCCAGTAATCAAGACAATACCACTCCAGCTTGCCTTCCATGCTTTTGAAGAGCGGTTCTAGCTGTTGCCTTGCAGTAATGGTTGATAACCCTTGTTTTTCTGCAAATTTCAGCGGCACAAATTCCTTCCAGAAATGATTATCAAAATTCAAATCCAGTAAGGTTCCATCCATGTCCAGTAAAACAGTGTCAATTTCTTTCCAATTAATCATAAGAGTGCGTTATAGTTACTAATATTACTTTATAAAATAGCACAATGGCTGATACACCGACCATCCTTAACAAAAAAACCATCGCGAAAAGCCGGTTATTTCGTATTGAATCCCTGGATATACAATTTAGTAATGGTGAACAGCGCAACTACGAGCGCTTGGCTCGGGGCACAACTGGCGGTGCAGTCCTGATTGTGCCGATGCTGGATATTGAAACGGTGTTGTTAATCAGGGAATATTCTGCGGGTGTACATCGATATGAAGTGGGCTTGCCTAAAGGCAAAATCGATGCGGAAGAATCTTTTCTTGATGCCGCCAACAGAGAGCTAAAAGAAGAAGTAGGTTTTGGCGCCAGAAAATTCCATCACTTAAGCTCATTTTCCATTGCACCTTCTTATCTCGAACATACCACAGAGATTATTATTGCTCAGGATTTATACGCTGAAAAATTACCCGGCGATGAACCGGAAGAGCTTGATGTTATTCCCTGGAAATTAAGTAATATCAATGAATTATTAGCTACAGGCGAATGTACTGAGGCACGCTCAATTGCGGCTCTGTTCATGACGCTGGAATATTTTAAAGCGCAATAATTTTGTATGATTGACTGCCCCGCTATAACTTTTGATTATTCTTAGTAACCACCAAGCTACTGGCCGGAATTTTCTAAATTCAATCGTTTTACTGTATCACCGGCTATTTTGGTTACATAGATCAATACACATAATGTGATCAGTAAACCAAATACTAACAGGGGATAAGAAACACTGCTCTGCTTCGTTGATCCGCTGACTAAACCAGTTAGATGTTTAGTTGTATAACCCATGTAAACCAAGCTTGCATTATAAATTAAGATACCGCTGGTTGCGCCCAGATAAGGCCAGAATTTGACTTGAGTCACAGATAATGCATAACTGAGCATAGCAAATGGCATAGGCGTTAGACGTAATAAAAACATTAGCTTGAATGGCTGGCTGTTAATCGCATTATCCAGAGCAGCAAACTGCTTGTGTTTGGCAATAAAAGTGACGACTCTTTCCTTAAATGAATATCTCCCCAGAAAGAAGATAACTGAGGAAGCCAGATAGGTTGCAATTACCATATAAAATTCTGCAGCTCCAATTGAAAATAATAACCCCGCAACAAAACACAGTGTATCGACTGATATAAACACAGGTGTCAGAACGACAAATAATGCAATAAAGCCTAGCGGCGCAAATACCCCCAGCTGCTGAATCCATAATTCCAAATCAGGAAGATAAAGCTCCAGTTCATGACCAATAATTAGTATTATCGCAACAGCCGCCCAAATTACAGATAACCTGCTGACAAGAGTTAGATTTCTAAGCTGTATCACCTGTTTTTCCCTTAAATGGTTAATAAATTGAATCGTGAAAGTATTATATTTAATGGCTGTCTTTGTATCGCAGGCTTATATTAGTCAGTGACCAGCCCCCAAAAAACATATTAATGCCAAAAAGTAAGCCTAATAACCACTCTGCTGTTCCGGGCCAACCCATCCAGACAACCACTGCTAAAATCAAAGCCGTTACACCACTGAAAAGCATAAATCCCCAGTGGGCCAATGGCCGCATCATGAACGCGAAAGAAATTTTGGCGATGCCTTCCAATGCAAAAAACAGTGTCAGCAGCATTGTTAATGTCAGTATTCCCTCAAGTGGTTGTGCAAGAAACAAATAGCCGATGATAAACTGCAACATTCCCATAAACAGCCATAAGCCAAAACCGGGCATACGGAAAAAAAGCAAGGCACGGGTAATAAGAAATGTTCCTCCGAATAGAAGAATCCAGCCTAGCGAGACGATTATGGCCACAGTAAAAAAGTGAGGTACTAATATCGCAATAATACCAAGGATGATGAGGAAAATGCCCTCGGCCAAAAATAATTTCCAATGCATTTGAAAATAATCCTGCAATTTCTGCTGCATCTGCTTTATTTCAATGGTGTTGCTTTCTATTTTGATCATGGCTTTTACTCATAAAATATTAATTAGTCTACCTGCTGCAATTAGTTGCTGGCATTCTTTTTTTACAGCTTACGATCCTTTTTACGAAAAGCGTTCCACAGAACTATTGTACAACTGCTTGATCGATGCAGGAAGTATAGTGGTTCGAGGTAATAATATACTGAAAGTTATGCATTGACAGATAGCTTGAATTTACTCTGGCTCATTGAATTAATGTATCAGCATCTTTTTGAATTACTATGAAAAAAAATGAATAAGTGCCGAGAATTTAAAATTATGAAAGCTGGATGTTACAATTAGTAGATTATAAAAATAGCCCTATCTATTGCCGTGCAAGCAAAAAAAGCGACACCTTACAACTGGAATACTATCTATCAGATTGCGTTAGAACACAAAAAAGAACTGATTTATTCCCATTTCAACGCCATTTTAGCGACGATTGCCAGCGTTCCAGTGCCTTTATTGATGCCGTTGCTTGTCGATGAGGTGTTATTGAATAAACCGGGGGTTGCAATTGGCACAATCAATCGATTGTTTCCTGTAGAATGGCAGTTTCCCATTCTGTATATTGCTGTTATTTTGCTTGCCAGTGTCGTGCTACGGATTATTGCCATCCTGTTTAATATTATCCAGGCCCGGCAGTTTTCATGCATTTCCAAAGACATTATTTTCCGCATCCGCAAAAATTTGATCGGGCATTTACAAACCATCTCCATGTCTGAATATGAAAGTCTGGGTACAGGCACGGTGGTTACTCATCTGGTTAAAGACCTTGATACTATCGATACATTTATTGGCACGACTGTCAGTAAATTACTGGTAGCCAGCCTGACGATAATCGGTACGGCGGTGATTTTACTCTGGATGCACTGGCAGTTAGGCTTGTTTATTCTGTTGCTAAATCCTGTCGTGATTTATTTTACCCGTGTAGTCGGTTCTCGCGTCAAGGACCTTAAATCCAGGGAAAACTCTGCTTACGAAGTTTTTCAACAATCGTTGACGGAGACGCTGGAAGCGATTCACCAAATTCGCTCCAGTAACAGAGAGCGCTATTATTGCCGGCAACTGATTGAATCCGCGCGCTCGGTCAAGGACTATTCGACTGCGTTTGCGTGGAAAAGCGATGCGGCGGCGCGCTTAAGTTTCCTGGTGTTTATGTTCGGTTTTGATATTTTCCGCGCTTGCGCCATGCTGATGGTGTTTTATTCTGATCTTAGCATCGGCCAAATGCTGGCGGTGTTCGGCTATCTGTGGTTTATGATGGCGCCAGTACAGGAAATTCTCAATATTCAGTATGCCTTTTATGCGGCTAAAGCCGCATTGGCGCGTATCAACCGTTTGAATGCCCTTAAACAGGAGCCGCATTATCCGCATCTGGAAAATCCGTTTCTAAACAAAAAAACCGTTGCGATACGCGTCGATAATCTGCATTTTAGCTATGGCGAAGAAAAAATACTCAACGGCATACAGTTAACAATTAAAGCCGGAGAAAAAGTTGCTTTGGTCGGCGCCAGCGGCGGGGGCAAGTCTACCTTGATACAAACATTGATCGGTCTTTATCCTCCGGATGAAGGCCGGATTTTGTTTGACAATGTCGCCATTGATCGCATAGGTCTTGAGATCGTCCGGGAGAATGTTGTTACTGTCTTACAGCATCCGATTCTGTTTAATGATACTATCCGCGCCAATCTCACGTTGGGAAAGCCCGCTACTGACGCCGTATTATGGAATGCCCTGAGTATCGCGCAATTAATAGACGCAGTTAAAGATCTTGAAAACGGCCTGGACACCATTGTCGGTCGCCATGGTATGAGACTTTCCGGCGGTCAACGGCAAAGAATGGCCATTGCCCGTATGATTGTTGCCGATCCCAAAGTGGTGATACTGGATGAAGCGACTTCGGCATTAGATAGCGAAACAGAGCATAATCTGCATCAGGCGCTTGACTCTTTTTTAAAAGGTCGTACAACTATTATTATTGCTCATCGTCTGAGCGCAGTTAAACAAGCCGATCATGTCTACGTCTTTGAACAAGGTAAAATTTGTGAACAAGGACGGCATGAAACCTTAATCAGCCAACATGGGCTTTATGCCAAACTTTACGGCGAATACCAGTAAAACATTTATAAGGTGTAAGGTTAAGAA
>JBAQEN010000807.1:0-4505 GCA_049286765.1 Methylococcaceae bacterium | reverse complement strand
GACAATTCTCCAATGGTAAGCCCGGCGGCCTTGATCTCTCCAAGCACCGGATGAACCAGCGTGCCGGCGTCGCTTAAGGTCGCTTCAACGCCCATGTCCGGTTCGCCATAAACCTGAATCTTTATTTTATCTCCCGCGCCTAGGCGGTAAGTGGAGACGCTGTTGGAAACAGTCTTGTCCTGATCGGCCTGAAGCCCTGGCGCCAGGCCGGCATTGATAACCAGCACAAGCATCATAAAACGGAGTATTTGGAGCATTCGAAAATCCTGATAGGTGTTGACGGTTTAGTAGTCCCGCGCTTGGGGCATGGCATTAACATAGAACATAAAAATATTTTGCGTACTGTCATTTGAAAAATTATTACCATTATTATCATTTTGATAATCCGATCGCAAGTAATTGACGCCAATGTCAACCAGGAACGCATCTGGTATTTAACATCGAACTTGAAAGTAATGCCGCTATTAATGCCTTGCGCCGCATTTAGGTACTGCACTTCCTGATAAGCGCCGCTCAAATTAGTGGTGACACGGTTCGGCCAATTATGTTGCCAGTTGGCATTGTAAACTTTCAGTTTGGCTGATGAACCGCTACCAATACCGGGTTGAATATTGTTCGATAAATTAAAACTCAAGATGGAATAAGTTAAAGGCAACCACTGCACCTGACCATCCCATGTCAAGCCACTCATGGACTGCTGCCCGGCACTGCTAAATTCCTGCTGTAAATAGCCTGCACGTAGTGAGCCCTTTGTTTTTGCGGATAGATCCCAGGTTACCCCCATTAAATAACGCCGCAAATCGTAATTGTTATTTGGATTAGCGTAGTTAACAAAGGTATTCTGTATTTGCGTAGTCAAATAGGTTTTCGGTCTTAGCCGAAAGTAAAAACCGGGGGTGATCACAAATTGAGTATTATCCGATTGGGCGTTGCGATCGAGATGATTGTCATATGTTAGTTGAATCCAGCCTAACTCCAGACCCAGATTGCCCTTCGCATCGGTCCGGCCATAGCGGTAGTTGATGTTGGCGTTATACTGATGATACTGATCGGGCTCGTTCAATTGAGTGATACTGGGTTGCCTGATACCGGGCTGCGTAGCAATGGCTTGCGTATCACTATTATCGTCTTGGAACAAAATAGTGCCTCGCATAAGATGGCTATAAATTAAGCCGGAGCTAAAATCTAGCCGGTTCCGCTGCGTAAAATCGAAATGGGCAGTAGCGCCTAAGTTATGATCGACATAATTGTCCGCCGGACTGGAATGGTATTGCGAACTGAGAAAAGCATAGTGCAGCGCATAGCGGTCCAGCTTGCGACGTAAAGCCAGCTCGCCGCCACCCCCTATCTGTGTAATTAACGAAGCCTTTTTATTAAGGTTGTTATAAAAAATATTATCGCTATGGCTCTCTGAAATACTTAGCAATGGCATAAAATCGAAAGGGCCAACCGGCACCATGCCGGGGCTCATACCTTTGTCCATCGCCCAGACATTAGCCGCCTGCACAAGGCCAAGCAGCGCCAGAAAAGTTTTATTTTTCAAATTCACTGTTGACTTTAAGCTGATTTTTATCGACAGACAAGGCAATCGAAGGAATCGCCAGCATCGCAATAAATAGCATGGCGTTGGCCGGGATCTGCAAATTAAAGTCTACGCTGGAATGTATCAACAAACTCAGCGTGCCCATAAAACCGGCAAAGCCCATGCCGCGCACAAAACTGCTGCGGCGATAGCGCAATGCTTTTAATGCTTGCCACAGACTGATCGACACCAACCCGGCCAAACACGAAAATCCGATAACCCCCAGATCGCTCAATAACTCCAGATAATCATTATGGGCATGATCATAACCGCCATAGTTGCCGCTCACATAAGCTGGAAAGGCATACTCGAAGGTTCCAGCGCCACTGCCGACCCAGTTAAAGTCTTCGATCATCGGCAATAGACCTTGGTCCACATCATCGCGCTCTTCACTAGCAATACTGGTTTGTTCCATGCGTTGCACAACTTTCTCCAATCCAAACCAACTACCCAGTAAAAAAACATCAATGGCAATGATGCTTAAAAGCAGCAGATAAACACCCGGTTTACGAAAAGCAGACGATACCATAATTGCGATAAAACCGGTGATTAACAGGCTATTAAAAAACGCACCATTGCCCATTCGTGAGCGGCTTAATATCAAGCCAATTACCATGACTATCAGTATCAATCTGAAAATTGCCTTGCTGCTTAAAACCAGATTCAACAACTGGCGTAATCGGCGGCGCCAGCCTTGGCCTACAATTTCTGTGTGCTCCTTGCTTTTACTGCGCACCATCAGTAATCCCATACCTACGGCCAACGTCATTTCCAGGTAACCGGCAAAGTGATTGCGATTAACAAATGTGCCGGTGGCGTAGCCCAGATAGTCTAGTTTTTTAACTCCCAGCAAATATTCCATGCCGGACAGAGTCATCAAGCTGCCATATAACGCTTGAAACAACCCGGATACAAGCAGTACATAACAAAACAGCAATAAGCGTTTGCGGCTACCAATCAGCAGCAATAATAACATAAACAGGGAAAAGTAAGACACACTGCGTAGCGCCATTTTTGCAGTAACACTCGCATCGACAGAAATTGCTGCCCATTCCGGAGCTGCTTGCGGGGCAATTACCGCATATGTTTGCCGGTATAACTGTGCGGCAGGTGACGGTAGTTTGTCCAGCCAATCAACAGGAATGGGTAAAGCCTGGAGCCCTTGCCAGAGTAACGCACAAAGAAAAAATACGATGCTTGCCCTGCATAGGGGCGATGCAATTACTGATGTTACTGTCACCTGGTTACGCAGGTACTGCAGACACCAAATCGCGATCAGCAAAAAAATAATTGCCGCCAGTATCAACCACGCCCAGTCGAGGTTACTGCCTACCGGCAAAGGCGCCAACACATAAACGCTAAACAATCCGGCAAGTGGTAAACGTAAAAGTTTTTCCTGTGATTGAACCATAACATAGAGCTGTTTAGGGAAGCGCCGATCGAATCGGTTTCTTTCATCGCCAGAAAATATCCCAGGCTAAAAAATCAACAGCTTTCAGTTCGTCCTGAAACCTTCGGCTACGCTCAGGTGAGCTTTATCAATGGATATAATTAGCACTTATTTGTAACCTAAACGAAATAGAAGCAATTGTAAAAACGCCGACTGCTGCCCAAGAGAAATTAAAAAACCAAAATTTTTAACAACCTGGATGCTTACTTTCTCATGTATAAAGAAATTTCAGGCTCATCAGGTTCCGTTGACATTTCGAAATGGCTATTCAAAAACAACCTTTTACAAAGGTCTCAATAAATATTAATTCACTAATAATGCGAGTTTTTACAAAATGTCAACGAAACCTGGATAATTTTGTTTAAATGCCATCTTTTTCTGAAGATTTTTCATTAGAAACCTTAGGATCACGGCCATGAGGGGACTTTTCCTTTTTTGGGCACTTTTCACCAAGAGGAAGGCATTGATCGAGTGTTTTACAAAATTTTCCTTTTTCACCGTCGATTTCGCACTTTTTGACCAGTAGAAAAGGGGAATCTGTTAAGTCTGATGAAGGAAAAAGTTTGCTCGTACTCAGCCGCTCAGAATCGACTGCTTCTATGAAATAGGAAGAATTACCTGCAGAACTGTTTGCTGATGATAATCCTGACTCATTTGCCATACTGTGACCGGTAGCCAGCAGTGGAGCAAGAGCCAGTAGCGCGATTTTTATGTTCAAGTGTTTCATTTTTTGCTCCTGAATTTTTCAGATTAAAAACTCTATTTTGCCAACAAAGCTACAAGCTTTAATGCAGCCAGCAAAACAACACAAATCAACTGGCTTAAATTCTAAGACCGATAATTTACACAACAATTAACTTCGAAATCATAGTGCTTCTGCCGGTAATTCTACCAGCACTTGGCCAATTAACCGGAATGCTAGGTTGACTATATCATAACCAGCCGGCAAATCAACAATTAAGCTCGACATTTTAATTATTAAACTAGCACGTTAAATTTTTTTTTGCGTTAAATCAATATGGTTTTTTATGGCTCATGAGGAAAAAATAACTTGATAACCCGCCTTTAACACGCACAGGTTGTGTTCACAGTAAACCAATGGATTACCGTGTATAGTGCAATTCTGCTGTCTGTATTCTTAAGACTACGGCATTTAACAGTTACTCATGATAAAATAAGACTTTTGTTTTATCAATAAGGATCATGCGCTTAATTCGAGGGTTATCACATTTAGAGCCATTCAAAAATGGTTGCGTATTGACTATCGGCAATTTTGACGGTTTGCATTCAGGCCACCGGGCGGTGATAAAAAAACTGGCGAAGCGTGGTGCAGCGCTTAATTTGCCTGCGGTTATTATGATTTTTGAGCCACAACCACTGGAATATTTTCTGGGTGATAATGCTCCCTCACGCTTGATGCGTTTGCGCGAGAAAGTAATCGAGTTTGCCAAATTGCCGGTTGATAACTTGCTG
>JBAQEN010000806.1:0-11338 GCA_049286765.1 Methylococcaceae bacterium | reverse complement strand
GCTTTAACTGCGCCAGGCGTCATCCCGACACGATTCTCGTTATCTTTAATTTCTTTGGGTAGACCGATTAGCATGGTTTGGCTCCTGATTCCGATTTATGATCTTATGTTAATTGATGTCGATGTGTCGTCATAGCTTTATTGTAAGTCCTTCAATTGAAATTACCGCATGGTGCAGTTGTCACATTTAAAACTATCCATTAAAGAACCAAAACTTGCCTCATCTTGTAAGAAACCAAATCCACTAACAAATTGATCACTTTAAAAAAGAATTAAAATCATGCAATAATTTGACTCTTTTAGAATTTATGTAAAATTGGATTGACCTTTTTATTCCCGTATATTTATGCTCCACCACACCCCATGACATTTAGAATCATTTTTTATTTCATTTTTATGACACTCAGCACAGCGAATCAAGCAAATTCAGCCTCAGAAAATAAATTGCCACCCTGCCGGGATAGTCCCAACTGTGTTTCCAGTCAGGCAGAAGATGCCAAGCATTTTATTGAGCCTTTTAAAATCAGTGGCAAACCTGAAGAGGCATGGAATGCATTAAAAAAGGCCATTGACAACCATAGCCGCATGGTTATTACCCATGAAACTGTTGATACGCTCCATGCAGAGGCAACCAGCCTGGTTTTTGGTTTTGTTGATGATATTAACGTGATTCTTGATACTGAAACGAATCTCATCCATATTCGTTCTGCCTCACGCACGGGCCATAGTGACTTCGGGGTAAATCGCAAACGAATCGAAGCGCTACGCTTGCAACTGCAAAAAGCTCATGTGATAGATTGAATGCTTGGCATAAACAGTGTCTGAGATTGCTTATAAAATCGCTTTGCCGTTGCTTCCTTAGCAGGGAATGACTCCCTACGCAAGCTCATTGTTTATCTTTCGCCGTGATTTGCGTGTGCATGACAATACAGCGCTTAATGAAGCTTTGCGTCTTTCCAGACAGGTGTTGCCCTGCTTCATTTTTGATCCCAGGCAAATAGAACCACATCCTTATCAGAGCAAACCGGCGCTGCACTTTATGTTGCAGTCCCTTGGCGATCTTCAACAGCAATTGCAGACAGCCGGCGCAAAGCTTGGGCTTTATCATGCTTTGCCTAAGCAGGTTATACGCAATGTGTTAGAGCAGCAACACATAGAAGCCGTGTTTATCAACCGCGATTACACGCCATTCAGCCGACGGCGTGACGATGAGTTAGCTGAAGTCTGCCGGCAACTACAAATAAGTTTACACATTCTGCCTGACGCGCTGCTTACCGAACCCGAACAGGCAGTTAAAAGTGATCAAACACCCTACAAGGTTTTTACGGCGTTTTATAACAACGCCAGACAATTTCCTGTTGCCTTGCCGCAAGCATTAACAAATAAGAACTTTTTATCACCAGCGTCTGATTTTACAGTTGATCAGCTTCATTTATCGTCAGCAGAATCAAAACAGGGTGCCATTCAAGGCGGGCGTGATCACGCTCTCGCCTGTCTTGATCAGCTCAATGGGCATTCGGATTATCAGGCTACGCGTGATTTTCCTGCCCTGGATGCGACCAGCAAGCTTTCCGCGCATCTAAAGTTTGGTACGTGTTCTGTGCGGGAAGTTTATTATGCGATCATCGAACAACTCGGCAGTGAACATCCCTTGCTGAGACAATTGTACTGGCGCGATTTTTTCACCCATATCGCCTATCATTTTCCCCAGGTTTTTGGCCGGCCGTTTCTGGATAAGTTTGTTAATCTGCATTGGGATAACAACCGCGATTACTTTCTAGCCTGGTGCGAGGGTAAAACCGGTTTTCCGATAGTCGATGCCGGAATGCGTGAATTGAACGTCACCGGCTTTATGCACAATCGGCTCAGAATGATAGTTGCCTCTTTTCTGGTCAAGGATTTGCATATCAGCTGGCGTTGGGGCGAACGTTATTTTGCCCGGCATCTGGTCGATTATGATCCTTGCGTCAATAACGGTAATTGGCAGTGGGCCGCATCAACCGGCTGTGATGCCCAACCTTATTTCAGGATATTTAATCCCTGGCTACAGCAGCAAAAATTCGATCCCGATTGCCAGTATATTTATCGCTGGATACCCGAACTTAAAATGTTGCCACCGAAAACCATTCATCAATGGAATAAAAAACACCCTCAGTGCAATTATCCCGCACCGATTATTGATCATACCCGTGAGAGCCAAATAACCAAGGAATGGTTTAAGGAATCAATATCATTAAATCGAGATATTTTATCCTGCTTACATTCAACTCATAAGCGCAATCGATAAATATCGGACGTGAAGAAGGCTAGCTGCTATAGTCTCAGGCTTTTTTCAATCCGACCAAAGACGAGAAAGCGTATGAGAAACTATAAACAGCTATGCCAGGTACAAAGATACCAGATTGAGATATTAAAAAACCAGAAAGAGATGGCGGAGTTGCTGGGCGTATCGCCATCCACGATTTGCCGGGAATTGAAGCGGAATAAAGGCCAGAAAGGTTACCGTCCAAAGCAGGCGCAAATCAAAGCAGATAAGCGCAAAAAACAAGCAGCAAAGGCCTTGAAAATGACGCCAGCATTGGTTCTTCTGATTGAAGCCAGAATCCTAATAGACTGGAGTCCTGAGCAAATATCAGGGTCGTTAAAAGACGAGCTAGGCATCCTGATAAGCCATGAACGCATTTATCAACACATCTGGACAGACAAACTTCATGGCGGCGCGTTGTATACGCATCTTCGACAAAGCAATAAGAAGCGTAAAAAGCAATACGGCTCCAAGGACAAGCGTGGACAGATCAGAAACCGTATCAGCATTGATGAACGCCCAGCCATCGTTGCAGAAAAAACCCGTATTGGCGATTGGGAGATTGATACGGTGATAGGCCAGAACCATCAAGGCGCCTTAGTAACCCTAGTGGATCGGGTATCCAAGTTCACCCTGATAAAAAAGGTGGCCAGCAAGCACGCAGAAGTCGTTACTGCCGCCACCATGAGTCTGCTACAGCCTTATCTGGACAAGACCTTAACGATTACCGCCGATAACGGCAAAGAGTTCGCAGGCCACGAAACCATGAAGGAACAGTTGAACGCTGATGTTTACTTTGCACATCCCTATCACTCCTGGGAACGCGGCTTAAACGAAAATACCAATGGCTTGATTAGGCAATACTTTACCAAAGGGAGCAGTTTTGAGAACATAACCGATGACGAGGTTGAGGCCGTAATGAATAAGCTCAATCACCGCCCTCGAAAAACCCTCAACTTTAAAACACCTCATAAGGTATTTTTTGCCGAGCCATTGCAAGAAGCCGCATGAGTACTAGGATTGCACTTCGGAGTTGAATCCACGCTGACTAATACTGGCCTACCCTGGTTACGCTGATTGATGGCTTTCCTATCAGGTTTCACCGCCCACCCCTGACAGTCGACCGATAAAATAGCTTTAACATTTTCCCTGTTTTTTGTATTATCCCGATATTGCTAGGTGTATACTTCAACACCATACCTATAATAATAATTCGGCAAACACGGGGTAAAATAAATGACTGAAAAGACGGAAAGTAAGTACCTGATCAACCTTGAAAGACATTTCGCCAAAGATAACCCCGTATTACTAAAAGCAGCAAAAGTTTTTCATGACCTTGATCAAATTGAATATGATCTGGGACTTATTGAAATGGACGAAACGACAGCTTGTAACTGTTCATGGTGGCCAATTATCAGCATGATTGGGGGTAACTCAACCGCCAAGTCAAGATTCGTTAACAGCTATCTGGGTACACAACAGCTGCTTTCCGGCATTCAGGCATCAAGCCACAAATTTACTGTCCTATTGCATAATCAGGCCAGCACCTCGGCAACTTTGCCCGGTACAGCGCTGGATGTCGATTTCCGCTATCCGTTTTACCAAATCAGCAAAAAAATTGAGCAGCAGCAGAAAGGTGAAGGCATGCGTATTAATTCCTACCTGGAATTAAAAACGATTAACAGCGAGCGTTTAAAAGGCAGGCTATTCATCGACTCCCCTAATATCAGCTCTTTGCCAACCAATCCGGTTGCTACACTGCTAACAAAACATATTATCGAAAACTCTGATCTGGTTTTGGTTTTTACCGATGTGTTTGAGTCACCCACGCCAATGCTTGATGACTTGATACAAAATATTACCGTACACCAGGACTCCAATAAATTTGTTTATCTGATCGATGAACCTATAGCAACGTTGAATCCTGCTAAAACCAATGAAATCATTTCTTCGTGGCAAAGAAAACTGTCTGCGCTGGGCTTGAATACCGGACAATTCATTGTTTTGCCAAATCAGCAAATCAATATTAACTCTCAAAATCAATCCGATTTTACCGAAATAGATCAGCGGCTTGCTAATGTAGCACATGACCGAACTTACAGAGTTCTGGACACGCTGGAAAAAAACATTCGTCAGATTGATACCGTAGTCATATCGGAAGTAAAAAACGGCATCGTGGTATGGAAAGAACGCGTCAACATCTCCAGCCTGATTGTTCTTGCGTTTATTGCTATTCTTGTTGTTTTTGCCGAAATTCAAATAGGCGTTTTGGATTTGTTAATTGACCCCATCATTGGGCCGATATTACTTAGCATCCTGGTCGCAATTATGGTGCCCATACACTTGCTGGCCAGCAGATTCCAGGCAAAGTTGATTATCAACAAGCTGAATGGCCGGCAAAAAGAACTGCATTTAATGGAAAATCTGGCCAACTTTTTTGAAAAAAATCTGACTGTCGCGCGCATGCTGCTGCCAATTACTGAACCTGTTAGCTGGAACAAGAAAACCAAGGCCCGTTTAACTCAGCTGTCCGAAAATACTAAAGAACTTGTTCAATTAATGAATGATAGTTTCAGTACCTATAATGAACAACCCAACATTGACTATTCAGATCCACTGCACTTATAGAACAAGCAACAGAACATAAAGACGTTTTAGTCGATAAAACCAGCATGAATCGCCTCGATTACTCATGTTAACAATAGATATTTTAAGACAATATTTACCTTTATGCTGGTTTAGCCGCAACCCGCTTGAGTTAACAAGGTCAATTACCTTTTTCAGACTAAATCTATTGTTTTATTTTGTTGTTGAATATTTTATGCAGGCGAATATGACGGATGATCCTTTCGAATCATTTACTGAAGTCAGCATAGAAACAACGCTGACGCTTCTATTCATAGGTCTTATACTGCTTTTAAACAAGACTTTGTATGTCTATATACAAGTCATTACAGCAATTATATTTTGCTCAAATGTAGTCTCTCTTTTCATCATCCCGGTACTCATCTGGCTAACCGTTACCGAAGATATTTTAAGCTATTATCTTCTTGGTCTGATTTTCTTGTGGGACTTTATGTTAGTAGCCTATATTTTCAGAAAGGTACTCTCGATTAATCTTCCTGCCAGTTTAGCCTTATCGGTATTTTATTTTATAGTGGCTTATTTGGGCGCTTTTGCACTAGGGCAGTTGTAAAAACAGCAAAACCATCGTTACGCATTGAGATACTGTGTAATCAAAGTTTGCAATCGATCTTTATCCAACTGCTGATTATCCACTTTAAGATAAGCCACTGCTTCATCGTAGCGCAAAGTGATTTCTTCTACACCGATGAGATTTAGCATTTTACTAACAAATTCGTTGGCGTCCTGCTCGCTAAGATTTTCCAGTGAAATAAGCAAATTCGCCCAATATCGTGGCGGTTTCATACTTAAAGACATTAAAAACCAGCTCAATGCGGCTACCGCACAAAATAAAAACACGCCGGCTGCGCCAAATTCTCCATAACACCAGCCCCCTATCCCGCCGCCAATTCCGGCGCCCAAAAACTGACAGGTTGAATAAACGCCCATCGCCGTGCCTCTTAAATCTCCGGGTGCAGTTTTAGAAATTAATGAAGGTAATGTTGCTTCCAACAAATTAAATCCGATAAAAAATAACCCGAGAAAACCAATTATTCCTGGCATAGTATTATGAAACTGCATTAAGCCCAGATCAGCAAATACCAGTGCGGCAATAGCTCCGACAAAAACCGGTTTCATCTTGCGTTTTTTTTCCGCCAGAATAACAAACGGAATAATGGCCGCCATCGAAATTATAAAGACCGGCAAATAAACCTTCCAGTGTTCAGCAGGCAATAAACCGGCATCGCGCATTAACAAAGGTACGACGACAAAACTGGCGGTTAAAATGGCATGAAGAATAAAGATACCGTAATCAAGCCTCAATAACTCAGTGCTTTTTAATATATTGAAAAATTGTCCGGGAACAAGTTCTGCATCACGATGTTTTTTAGATTGTTGCGGATCAGGTACTTTATAAAGGATAACCCAGATAGCGAGCAAGGATAGCGCTGCAATCAGCCAGAATATCCCATGCACACCGATAAATCCAGCAATCACAGGCCCTGCGGCAATTGCAACACCAAAAGACACGCCGATACTCACCCCGATTAGCGCCATCGCTTTAGTGCGATGCACTTCCTGAGTCAAGTCTGCCACCAAAGCCATTATAGGACCGGCTATTGCACCAGAGCCTTGTATAGCCCGCCCCAATAAAACGCCGTAAATGCTGTTTGAAACTGCGGCGATAACACTGCCGGCAAAAAACAATATCAAGCCAAAAATAATGATTTTTTTTCGGCCTACCCGGTCTGACATTAAGCCAAAAGGAATCTGTAATATTGCCTGACTGATACCATAAATACCAATGGCCATCCCGATTAATGACGGTGTTGATCCGTCAAGTTGTTCGGCAAATAATGACAACACTGGCAAAATCAAAAACAGACCGAGCATGCGCAAGGCATAAATACTTGCCAGAGACCAAGTGGCGCGTTTTTCCGATGATGTCATCGGACTTGTAATATCCTGCATTTTAGTCAAAACCGGTTGCTCCTTTACAGCCAAAATTTCAAAAATTAAATTTGATGTTGAACATCATAGAACTTGTTTGTTCGCTGCCGAAATTGCGAAAGAATTCCATCTTTATAAAGCCATATAGAATGCAAATTTCCAATACAGTAAAAAATTACTCCCTTTAGTAAAAATATTCGATTTAACAATTTCCCTGGGAATATTTTAACAATCTCAGCGGCCAAACAGCCATACTGATCTAATAGTGCGGCGGTATCTCCTCAACATTTTCGCCGCCTCCACTCCCCTCAACAGACAAACTTTTAATACGCTCATTCAGCAATTTACAGGTTGCTTCAAGGCGATCAATTTGCAGTTGCTGCTGACTCACTATTTGATTCAACGCTTGCAGTAAGTCATCCTGATAAGCGGCTTTTATTTCCAGCTCTATTATTCGGTCATCGTTCATTAATCAGGCTAATCCAATTTGCTTTATTCCAAAAGAAACTTAAATAACTTTTGAAAACTGTCGTTGTTGTTTTTGTACCAGATACTTATCAAAGACCATGCAGATATTGCGGATCAATAAGCGGCCAGCGGGTAATACCTGAATACCTTTATCTGATACGGTAAGCAAACCATCGGTTTGCATCGGTGCAAGGGCATCGAGTTCTTTAGCAAAGTAATTGGCGAAGCTGATGGCAAATTCCTGTTCGATCCTCGCAAAGATCAGGTCAAAATGGCATATCAATTGGGTAATCACGGCTCGGCGAAGCTTATCGTCATCATCCAGCTCAACACCTTTGAAAACGGGCAATTTATTTTGACTGATAAGCTTATCGTATTCGTCCAGCTCTTTGACATTCTGGATATACGCATCCCCTACCCTGCCTATGGACGTAATGCCCAAGCCTATCAGATCACAATCCGAATGCGTTGAATAGCCTTGAAAATTCCGATGCAACTTGCCTTCCCGTTGGGCAATGGCCAGTTCATCGTCAGGCTTGGCGAAGTGATCCATGCCAATGTAAACATAACCTGCCGCTGTCAGCCTTTGCCCGACCATCTGCAAAATATCCAGCTTAACATCGGCGCTTGGCATATCGGCATCATTAATCTGCCGCTGGGTTTTAAACCGTGCCGGCATATGGGCATAATTGAAAATAGAGAAGCGGTCCGGTGCGGCCGCCAGTATTTTATCGAGGGTATTGGCAAAGGTTGCTACCGTTTGCAACGGCAAGCCGTAGATTAAATCGATATTGGTTGAGCGAAAGCCTTCGGCGCGTGCGGCCTCTAAAACACTAAAGGTCTGTTCTTCACTTTGAATGCGATTGACGGCTTTTTGCACGGCGGGATTAAAATCCTGCAAGCCCAGACTGACCCGGTTAAAGCCCAGATCACGCAATTGTTTAATGGTCTGGGAATGGGTTTCCCTGGGATCAACTTCTATCGAGTATTCACCGCTATCGTCATCCTTTAACAAAAAATGCTGACGGGTTACCGTCATTAATTGCTGCATTTGCTCATAGCTTAGAAACGTCGGCGTACCACCGCCCCAGTGCAATTGATTGACAACCCGGCTGGAATCAAACAAATCACCTAACATGGCAATTTCCTTGTACAGGTTCGCCAGGTAAGGTTCTGCATGTTTGCGGTTGTTAGTGATTATTTTATTGCAGGCGCAATAAAAACAAACGGTATCGCAAAAAGGAATATGAAAATACAGCGACAAGGGGCCGCCCGCTGCATTGGATCTTGCTATGTGCCGGCGATACTCTTTATCGCCAAAGCCTTCGTGCAATTCCAATGCCGTTGGGTATGAGGTATAACGCGGCCCGGCCTTATCGTAGCGATTGATCAGGGCCAGGTCGAACTTGATAGATTGATCCATCATTTGACTTGTCCGTTAATGACTATGGTGTGAGTTTTTTTATCAGCCAAGGCGACGTGTTCTATAACGCCGATTAAGTCGCCCGGTTGTGATATGGCATTGCCGGACTTGGAAACACGCGCCAGTAATTTTACATTAGCGAAATTTGATAATTTCATGTTTGGCATCATCGCCATCGAATCATTTAAACTGACTGTTAACGGCAAATCGGAGACTTGTTTACGAACGATGGCTAAAGGCATTTTAGGGCCGGCTAGCGCCTGCGCATAAATAAAAACAGTATCGCCGGGGCTCGCCGATTTTTGCAATTCCGGTGCTAAACTGACCTGCACATCAATGGCAACACTTGGAGCATTGGCTTGTCGCGTGGATTCTGGCTGAGCAGCAGCTTTAGTTGCTTCGCTTTCGATTTTAGCCAGCAAACCCTGTATTTCTTGCTGGGCATCGGATCCTGGCGGCAATAACGCTTCCAGTTTTTTCCATAATTTTACAGCCGCAACAGCATCGCCTTGTTGCGCTTTTGCCATGCCGCCCAGCCATAAGGCATTCATATTGTCTGGCTCCAGAGCCAGGGCTTTAAAGATCAATTCCGTGGGTTTTCCCGCCAGATTTTTGTCACTGGTATAAGCAATGGCGTCTGCATAAAGCAACATGACTTCAGCTTGATTACCTAACAGCCGGTAGGCGTTGGCAAAAGCATCAACCGCTTTGGGATATTGTTCCAAAACTTTATAGGAGCGGCCCAACATCAGCCAGCCTTGAGCGTCATCAGGGTTGTTTTTCAACTTATCGGCCAAGCCATTAACCATTTTGTTAATTTCGGCAAGCTTGAGCGCATCAGGGTCTATCGACATTTCAGCACTGTGACTGATGGCTTGATAATTGCCCAGACTCAGATAAAGCGACCCCGCCAGCAAAGGAATACCTATAACCAGCAGATAAACCATCCACCTGCCCTGGCTTTGTGCCGGGCTTACATGGCTTTTTATATCGAGGTCGTCACTCAATGCCTGTTCAAGATCGGCCAACTGCTCCTCATATTGCGCCTGGCTTAATCCACCTGAGCGTCTGTTTTCTTTAAGCTCCGCCAGGCGATGCTGCGCAATCAGTATGTTGCGCTGATCAAGATCATCGGCTTGAGCAACTTGTTTACGCCATAGTGGCGGCAGGATAAGCAGAAAAGCGCTTAATATCAGAACACTGACAATCAGCAAAAACAGCATATTCAAGAGCGATCACCTTTTTCCAGCAAGCTGCGGATTTTTTTCTGCTTTTCAACATCACTTTCCAAAAGGCCAGCTTCGGAATGCAGATTTACGGAGGCTTTTTTACGCCGGATAAATAAAAACACCGTTATTAAACCAACTAATAAAAAAACAACCGGCGCTATCCACAGTAAGCTCGTTTTTCCCTTGAATGGCGGTTTATATAAAACAAAGTCGCCGTATCGATCAGTCATAAACTGGATAATTTCTTGTTTGGATTTTCCCTGTTGCAGCATCTCATAAACTTGTCTGCGCAAATCTGCGGCCAGTTCTGCATTGGAATCGGCTATGGTTTGATTTTGACATACCAGACAGCGTAATTCCTTGGTCAATGTCTCATAGGTTTCTTGCTGCTTTGGATCAGACAATTGACGAGTGTCGACCGCGTAACTGCTACAGAATATCATCAACAGAAAAATAAAAAATAAATGCTTCATTAAGACTCGGCTTGTAATCTGGCAATCAGCGGGATAAAGGTTTGCTGCACATCTTCAACTGTAACGGGTCCGGTATGTTTGTGACGAATCATCCCCTTTTTATCGATAACAAAGGTTTCCGGCACGCCATAAACACCATAATCTATGCCGATACGTCCATCCTGATCCATAATGCTGACGTTATAGGGATTTCCCAATGTATCCAGCCAGTTTTTTGCATCATTCGGTTCATCCTTATAATTCAATCCGACAATAACAGCCGCATGTTGTTGAGCCAGTTGATTTAGTACCGGATGTTCGGCACGGCAGGACACGCACCACGATGCCCAGACATTAAACAGCCAGACCTTGCCTTTTAAATCGGCGGGTGTTAATTTTTCTTCAGGCGAGTTAAGCTTGGGAGCAGAAAATGCCGGCGCAGGTTTATTAATAAATGGCGAAGGAATTTCACCAGGTTTGAGGTTTAAGCCCAGCGCTAAAAACACCGCCATTATGATGAATAAAATTAATGGAATTATGTACTTAAGCATTATGTTAATTTTTTAAGGCCTGTTGTCTTTTATTATCGGTTTACAATCAAAAACAGATTTAAACAACTATTCACAATTAGACTGCCGGCATCTTGGCAATTCGATACCGCCTGTCACAAGCCGCACAAAACCCACCGACCGCCATAAATACCGCACCCAGCCATATCCAGCGGATGAATGATTTGTAATAAATCCGTAGACTCCATGCACCCTGATCACCTAAAGGTTCACCGATGGCAACAAATAAATCCCTGAACAAACCGGCATCAATAGCCGCTTCCGTCATCGGCATTTTTTGCACCCGATAAACGAGTTTTTGTGGCTCAAGCCTGGCAA
>JBAQEN010000805.1:0-4097 GCA_049286765.1 Methylococcaceae bacterium | reverse complement strand
GATGTGGCTTATGACATTTTGATGCATTGCTTGGCAATTAACGGCGATTAGGACTTGCCATCCTTGGCTTTTGGATTCCGGCAATCCCTGCCGGAATGACGTAGGGATTAATTATTGTCATTTAAATTAAAAAACTGAGACTATGGAAAAACAGCCTTGCGTTTATCTTCTTGCCAGTGGTTATAACGGTACTCTCTATGTCGGAGTTACTTCGGATTTGATTAAACGAGTCTACCAACATCGAAACAACCAAATAGATGGATTTACCAAGCGGTACAACGTTCATAATCTAGTGTGGTATGAATTGCATGATCGAATGGAAAGCGCCATTTTGCGGGAAAAACAGATCAAAAAATGGCCTCGAAAAGCAAAAATTGGTCTGATTGAGCAACTTAATCCAGCTTGGCGGGATTTATGGAATGAGTTGCTATCCCCGTCCCTGGATTCTGGATTCCGGCAATCCATGCCGGAATGACGAAACCCCAAAGATTTTCTATTTCTGATATGTCACGAAACCCAGGTAAAAAATGTTCGAGCTAAAAGACTATCAAACCCGAGCTTTGGCTACCTTATCGCATTTTCTGACCGAAGCTAAAGGCGGTACGGTTGCCGAAGCGTTTAAGACCAGCTATCTCAAACAAGAGCTAGACCCTGTACTCTATCGCCATTACGACTTCGGCGAAATGCCTTATGTCTGTATGCGATTGCCGACCGGCGGCGGTAAAACCGTGCTAGCTTCCTATGCCGTCAGTGTGGTGCAAAAAGCCTATCTGGAACAGGATTATCCGGTGGTGTTATGGCTGGTGCCGACCAATACTATCCGGGAACAAACCCTGGAAGCCTTGAAAACCGTGGGGCATCCGTACCGGCAGGCGCTGGAGAACGAGTTCGGTCTGGATCGTTTACGGGTGTTTGATGTCGGCGAGGTTACCCAGATTCGCCGACAGGATATTGGACGTAAAGCTTTGGTGATCGTTGGCACCTTGGCCGCGTTACGCGTGGAAGATACCAGTGGACGTAAAGTGTATGTGCATCATGAAGACTTTGAACCGCATTTTGCCGGCATTACCGATCCTGACTATCGCTTAGAGCGAATCGGTGAGAAGGATTTGCAGGAAAACGGTTTGCGGCGCGAAGATATAGGCAAAATCAAAGCCTCATTCGCTAATTTGCTGGCGTTGCATCAACCATTGGTGATTATGGACGAGGCGCATAATGCCCGGACGAAATTAACCTTTGATACCTTAAAACGATTGCATCCGGCTTGTATTGTGGAGTTCACCGCAACACCGGACACCAGCGCGACTTCGGCCTCAAATATTTTGTATCGCTGTTCGGCTTCGGAATTAAAAGCCGAAAATATGATTAAACTGCCGATTGTATTGACCGAGCATAAGGACTGGCAAGCCGCCGTGCGCGATGCAGTATTGACCGGTAAAAAGCTGGCGTTGGAAGCGCAACAGGAAAGTGATTTTGTACGGCCTATTGTGTTGTTTCAGGCCGATGCCAAAAACGGCGAAGTGCCGGTTGAGGAGTTAAAAACGCATTTAATTGAGCAATTGCATGTCGATGAACGGGAAATAGCCATAGCCACCGGCAAGCAACGTGGATTGGACGGCTTGAATCTGTTTTCGCGTACCTGCCCGATTAAGTACATCATTACCATTGAGGCTTTAAAAGAAGGCTGGGATTGTTCGTTTGCCTATGTGTTTTGTTCGGTTAAAGATGTCAAATCCAGTAAAGATGCCGAGCAGTTATTAGGGCGGGTGTTGCGTATGCCTTACGCTAAACGCCGTAACAGCGAGGCATTAAACTGTGCTTATGCGCATCTGGCTTCACCCAGTTTTTCCGAGGTTGCCAAGCAATTGACCGATAAACTGGTGGATATGGGTTTTGAGCCATTGGAAGCCGCTGCAAACATTACACAAGGCAATCCGAATCAAAGCGATGTGTTTGACGGTCAAGATGACGTTGTTAGGCGGATAGAGCCGACCATTCGTTTTGAAGTGGAAGTTAAGCCGGATTTAACGTTAGAAACCTCAACCAACGTGATCATCACGCCTACCGCGTATAACACGTTCAGCATCGAAATTAAAGGCGAAGTATCACCCGAAACCAAGACGCAATTACTGAAAACCGTCACTGGCACACAAAAGCAACAACTAAGTACGCAAATTGACCATCATAATTTGCGGGTAATGGTGGCTCGTGCGCCGTCTCAATGCGGTAAAACCTTTGCGTCATTGCCGCAACTTTGCTGTAAACAAGGCGAATTGTGGGAACTGTTGGATACCGATGCTTTCTTGCATTGGCGCGGTGAATGGTCGTTACTGGAATATCCTGCGGAATTGCCGAATTTTAACCTGGTTCAAACCGCGCATACCTTTGAAGTAGATATGGACGGTAAAAAATTGAGTTATCGCCTGGCCGATCAAAATCAGGCATATAACTTGGATTTGGTGGAAGGTGGTTATACCGAAAACGACCTGATATTTTGGCTGGAGCCTCAAGTTCGGCAAATTGGGCTGATTCCATCACAGTTACGCGGCTTCTTGGCTAAGCTGATTCCCTATCTGACTAAATCGCGCGGATTACCGCTGACAGGGTTAATGCGCAGTAAATATGTGCTGGCGCGGGCGGTTCGCGAACAAATTGAAAGCTATCGGCAGCAAGCGGCGGATAAGGGTTTTCAATATGCCTTGTTCGAGGAAACCGATGATCTGGAAACACGGTTCGATCATGTGTTTAAGTTTTCCCCCGGTTATTATCCGGCTAGGCCGCCTTTCTATCAGGGACGCTATCAATTTTCCAAGCATTTCTACCCTGAAATTGAGGATTTGAAGGAAGACGGCGAAGAATTTGAGTGCGCCAAGCTAATCGACAGTCATCCTAAAGTCAAGCATTGGGTTAGAAATTTAGTGAATCGGGATGGCGCGGCGTTCCGTTTGCCTTTAGCGAAAAGCTGGTTTTATCCTGATTTTGTCGCGGAATTGGTTGATGGCAGGTCATTGGTTGTCGAGTACAAAGGCAAGGTGTATGCAACGAATGATGATTCCAGAGAAAAACGCGCAGTTGGAGAATTGTGGGCCAAGAAAAGCAGCGGTCAATGTCTGTTTTTAATGGCGGAAAAGAAAAATGCTCAAGGGAAAGGCGTTTTTCAGCAGATTGATGAACAGATCGGTTTGTAAATGCTGGAAATCGAGGAAATCATAAAACCGATCAAGAAAGGACAACACCTTTTTTATACAAGGCATCCGGTTGGCAAAAGTCCGTTGGTAACTTCAAAATGCCTTAGTGGTTCATACCTTTCGATATGATGACGTTATCAGAATTATTTCCGCTAGAAAAGCAACAGTTATCGAGACAGCAACATATATAAAGAGGCTTACAAGATGAAAGAAGAATATGATTTTTCAAATGCCGAACAAGGTAAATTTTATGTGCCAGCTGAAGACATTCAATTACCTATTTACCTGGATAAAGACATTATTCAATACCTTAATGAAAAATGCCTGACTAGGCAGGAAAACTTGCAATCATTAGTGAATGACTTGTTACGCAAAGATATTGAAATAGCTAAACGAGTGATTTTGTAGAACAAAAGCCTCAACCACGAGCGAGCAGACAAACCCACCCCTAAGCCCAGATACGCAAGCTACGCTGGATTGCCTACGTCTGGCCGTCAGCAAAACGCTGGAACGCAAGCGCCGCCTCGGACAGTATTCAGTGCAGTGGACAGGCAAAGCCCCATTCGCCGTAGGTGATGACGCTCCAGAAAATTTACGAATACCACAGCAAACTGACCATTATTCAAACGATAACTGAGCAGGATAATATAACGTATGCTTATTCTTGCTCATGAAGATATATTGCTGCCCCTAAAGAAGCTGTATTTATAGGAAAATAACCATGCAAGCCATCGAATTAACCGCGGAAATTGACCACAATCAGCAAATCCATTTGCAATTACCAAAAGACATTAATGCACATAAAGCTAAAGTCATTGTAATGTATGAAGAAATTGCACAGCCATTGAAACCGTTAACATTAGGCTTGTTCAAAGGGAAAATACACTTGAGCGATGACTTTAATGAACC
>JBAQEN010000804.1:0-4592 GCA_049286765.1 Methylococcaceae bacterium | reverse complement strand
GATAACGGGGCATCGACACTGACCTTGCCGTTCGGGTAGACATGGATGGCCAGTGTTTTTCGGTCGGCGTAGTTCAACGAAAAGCGAATTTCCGTTTCACCGAATAGGACCGAATGCGATGGTAGAGATAATGTATTCATCTGCATTGGCTACAAGCCCCGGCGTTCGGCGATGGCCAGCACTTGATTAGTCATGGTTTCGATAACCCCGAAATCGATGTCCAGTTCATAACGGCCTTTCAGACTGTAAAAGTAATCCTCGATGTCGTTGATGATGTGATTCTTTACATCCTGACTACGGGTCCAGTCGCGGATTTTGTGGCTATTGACGATATCGTCGATTCGCAGAGCCATCTCCGCCACAAAGTCATTTAACGAACGGCCCTGCAAGTCATACAAAGCCATCGGCTCCAACAAAGCACTATAGTAAGCCTTGGCTTCATCGCGGCCTTTGAGTTTATCCGGAAGTTCGGAGCTGCTCTTACCTCGTAATTCATCCAGTGCCTCACGTATTCTTTTCAAATATTCCATATCGGATAAGCGCTTTGCCCGGTGCTCGGCGATAGCCTGGTCAATCAATTCCGAAAGCCGCTTGTAGAGTGCAGGGTCTTCTTCCATTTTTTCGGTGATGGTCTTTTTCATCCGCGAGGCGATAGCATCAGCCTTGCCGGCGTCGCCGTCTATGGCTTCGATTTCTTTTTCGAATTCATCGATAGCGAAAACATTCACCGGTGCGATGAGTTGGGTGACCGCATCGGCTCCGATATACTTATTCACCATATTGCGGATTTGTTTTTCATAAGAAGAGTAATCTACCGCCTCACCGTATCGCTGCTTCACTGCCGTGCGCAGGTTGAGGAAATATTTCAAATCGTTTTTATAACGGTTGATCTTTGCTTCCGGTGTCTCATCCTGAAAGCATGCATTGGCTAAGGCCAATTGCAGGGTTTTGGTGAACAGGGTCAGTGTTTCATAGAAGCGTTGCCGCCGGTCTTCAGGTTCCAGATGCCGCTGCATCGCTTCCAGGTCTTTTTGATTGCCGATTTCCTTGAACACTTCCCATACATTGGTATGGCGCTGCGGCAACAGGCGGATTTCTTCGCTGACATCGGTCAACGTGCCTTCTACGTCTTCCCTATCAAAGCCTTCATTTTCCAAAGCCGCATAGGTGTCGATAGCTTCGTTCAGTTCGCCGAAGATGCCCCGGTAATCGATAATTAAGCCGTATTCTTTGTTTTCAAACAGTCGGTTTACACGAGCGATGGCTTGCAGAATGTTATGTTCCTTGAGGCGTTTGTCGAGGTAAAGAACGGTGTTCCTGGGTGCATCGAAGCCGGTCAGCAACTTGTCCACGACAATTAAGATTTCCGGTTCGTCGGAATGTTTGAAGGCACCGATAATGCTGTCTTGATATTTTTTCTCGTTGCCGTACTTAGCTATCATCGATTTCCAGAAGGCTTGTACTTCTTCTAGCTTATCCTCGTCGACGCTCGTATTGCCTTCGCGGGTGTCAGGGGCAGAAATCACCACTTCTGTGGATACATCCCCGAATTCGTCGAAATATTTTTTATAACGCAACGCCATGGCCTTGCCGGAAACTGCAAGTTGGCCTTTTTTGCCGGTGCCGTTGAAGTTGGTTTTGAAATGTTGGCCAATATCGTAAGCAATCTCGGCGATGCGTTGTTCGGACTTGCTCAGTTCTTCTTCGCGGCGGAATTTATTCTTAAGGTCGGCTTTTTGTTGCGGCGTCAGATCTTTGGTAATGCGTTCAAACCATTTGTCGATCTGCGCCCGGTCGCCGTGCAGCTCGCTCATGCGGCCTTCGTAGAGCAAAGGCGTTACCGCCCCATCGGCCACGGCCTGGTTCATAGTGTATTTGTGAATAAAGCCACCAAACTTTTTAGCCGTGGTCTTTTCCTTTTTAAGTAACGGCGTACCGGTAAAGCCGATGTAGCAGGCATTGGGGAAAACATTTTGCATTTTGGCGTGGGACACGCCGTATTGCGAGCGATGCGATTCGTCAACTAGCACGAAGATATTGCTGCTTTCATCGCTGATTTTGCGCTTACGGCTGGCCGATTCGAATTTATCGATGATCGTGGTGATGATGCTAGCCTTGTTGTGGGTAATCAGCTCCAGCAGATGTTCGCCGGTTTTGGCCTGCACCACCGGCTTGCCGCAGGCATGGAAGGTTTTGTAAATCTGGTCGTCCAAGTCCACGCGATCCGTCACCAGCACAATTTTCGGATTGAGAATGGCCGGTTCCAACACCAACGCTTTGGCCAACATCACCATGGTCAACGATTTACCGGAGCCGGTGGTATGCCAGATCACGCCGCCGCGCCGCTGGCTGTCGCCACGGTTATTTGTCACTCGGTCCAAGGTTGCCTTGACCGCGAAATATTGCTGATACCGGCCGATCTTCTTTTCCTTGTTGTCAAAGACAATGAATTGATAAATCAATTCCAGCAAGCGTTCCGGCCTCAGCAGGCTGTGTATGGCTTTATCCTGCGGCGAAGGCAAGCGCTCACCTGATTGCCAGAGGCGTTCCATATAAGCCCGCTGTTGTTCAGTCCGTTCCGAGAACAGACGAGCTTTGAAGTCGTCGCTCGCCTTGGCGTTGACCAGCTCATGCAGAGTCTTTTCCTGGGAATCCGTGCTCTCTTCTTTCCACACCGCCCAAAATTTGGCAGGTGTTCCGGTCGTGCCGTACAAGGCTTTATTCTGACAGACGGATAACAATAATTGACTGTAGGTAAACAGTTCAGGGATTTCATCGCTGCGTTGATTGCGTAAATGCTGGCTGATGCCCTCTTCCGTCGCATTCCGTAAATCGGGGCGTTTACATTCGATCACCACTAACGGAATACCGTTCACGAACAAAACAACATCAGGCCTGCGAGTTTGTTTGCTGTTGCGGCGTTCCAGCGCGAATTCGTCGCAGACGTGATAAACGTTATTTTCCGGGTGCTGCCAGTCAATATAATGCAGCGAGAAACTTTTGGTAGTGCCGTCGATGGTTTGTTCCAGGCTTTTACCCAAAGTCAGCAGGTCGTAAACCTGCTCGCTGGTATTCATTAGGCTATCGAACGGAATGCCAGCCAATGCCTGCACCGCCTTCTGGATATTGCCGTCGCTAAACGGATATTCCTGGCCCTTGAAGGTGATACGATTGATTTTTTTCAGTTGATCGGTGAGTACGCTTTCCAGCACACATCTGGAGGTTCTGCCGCTGCGCAAGGCTAACTGATCCGATGGTGTCAGATAGGTAAAGCCAAGCTTTTCCAGCAAGGTAACGGCAGGCAATAGCGAAGACAAGTCTTCCAGGTAATCGTGTGCAGCCATATCTAGTCTTCCGCTATATTTGCCGATTGAAGCAATTGATAAATTAAATATTTATTGGGCGTATGCTCTATATATTGCGTGTTTTTTAAAAACATTATCAACATATAGTTAAATGAATTAATATTTCTACAATGTTGAAAGCGATTCAACTGTTTCGAGCTAGCTAAATTTGACAATAACCCCGATTTGATTAGAATAAGCGGCAACACGGCCCCTTCCGGTTTAGCTGCTTCGGCGGTGGAACTGCTTAGGGGTTTTTTATTGCCTGTCAATTTCGTGTTCTTCACTTGTACCCTCCAGGGTATTACCAATTCCATTCTTGCCACCCTTCTACGGCACCCATACCCGCAAGATTGAGCCCCAAATGCTGTAAATCCGGAAACTCTAACAATAACTGCTTCACTCTTTGTCCCCAAGTTGAACTTGGATTAATAATTGTCAGTAGATGCTTGGCTATGCACAATAACAAGAAAGGCCGTGCCAATCGATGTTGATTACCCCGAAAAGGATCGATCCAATAGACCTCGCCAGCACCCGGTAATTTGGGTTGATCCACAATGTTGCGATTCCAGAGTCGACTATGGTGCGCACAAACATTGCGCAAATAATTCAAACTTCGCAACCAGGAAGCAAAAATGCGTCCGTTACTGATAGCATATTTATTGGCTATCGCATCCTGATCCGCTTCCGTCATTCCAGCAAACAATGATGAAAGAGTACCAAAATCCCAAATTTCGCAAGCCACCCAGATAGGAAGGGGGAAACCATACTTGGTTTTATTGTGTTTGATAAATTCTTCTTTCGAGCGAGCAATCAAGCTTGCATGTTTGGTCAACCATTGGTGATGTTCAGTTAACCCTGTTTTTTCATCCAGTCGATACGAGAAGCCTTCAAACAACAATTCCGGCTTAAGGTAAGCAAATGCGTCTTTGTTACCCAGTGCGTGTGAAATATCAACTCGCAGGCCAATCTCTATACGCTCTAATGCATCCAAAATCAGTAAACGGAGTTTTTTATCGAAAACATAAAGTTCGACAGCATCCTGGAAACGAGCTCCCAATTTAAAGACATCTAACACCAAACGGTCAGTATCGCCTCGCTTGAATTTTTTTCCATCTGGCGCAGCTAACGGACAGCAAATTCCGCTTCGTTCTCTAAACGGATACCAATAACCACTTAGTCGGTAATAACCAATGCGTTCAAGGTAATGTAACGCCTTGTCAGGATTGGTGACGAGCAGGCCTCGCT
>JBAQEN010000803.1:0-6908 GCA_049286765.1 Methylococcaceae bacterium | reverse complement strand
GGCGAATGGTTATGGGCATGGTTTGCTGCGTATTGCCGAAGCCTTGCAAAATGTCGATGCTTTTGCCGTGGCGAGGGTTGATGAAGGTATTCGTTTGCGTAATGCGGGGATAAAAAACAGGATTGCCGTTTTAGAGGGTTTTACCTGTGCCGAAGAACTGGACGCATTGGTGAATTATCGATTGGATGCATTGGTGCATTCCTTTGCCCAGCTGGAAATTTTTGAAAGCAGAACAGAACAAGGGGCTTGTGCAATCTGGTTAAAACTCGATACTGGCATGAATCGCCTGGGTTTTAAACCTAAAGATTTTAATACGGTTTATCAACGATTAAATCAGTGCTCTATCATCAGGCAGCCCATCAGTCTGATGACGCATCTAGCTAATGCGGATGATAGACTTGACGCTACAACGCTTAAACAAATCGCCTTGTTTAATGAGATGGTGGGGCTTTTGCCTGGTCAGCGCAGTATTGCAAACTCAGCCGGTATCCTGGCCTGGAAAGAGTCCTTAACCGATTGGGTACGCCCTGGTGTTATGTTGTATGGCATATCACCATTTCCGGATAGCACGGGTGAGCAACTGGGATTAAAGCCGGTTATGGGCTTACATTCACGCCTGATTGCTGTAAAACGCATAGCAAAAGGCGATAAAGTCGGTTACTCAGGTACCTGGATCTGTGAAAAGCCGACAACCCTGGGTGTTGTAGCCATTGGCTATGGCGATGGTTATCCGCGCTATACCAAAGCCGGAACACCCGTGCTGGTTAATGGACAGCGCGTGCCTCTGATTGGCAGGGTGTCAATGGATATGATTACCGTTGATCTGGACGCTCAACCGAAGGCAAAACCCGGTGACCCGGTGACTTTGTGGGGCGATGGCCTGGCCGTTGAAGAAATCGCCCTCTGGGCCGGTACTATACCTTATACGCTGGTATGCGGCGTCACCCAACGGGTTCAGATTGTTGAGAAATCTGCGCTTTAAATATGCAATAGACTGAGATGATAGGACCAGCATTCTCGGGAGATTTTTCGCGGGGTTTCCACTTCCGCGGCAACTCAGACTACGAGCTTTAGAATGTACCTCCTGTTCGGAAATATCAGATCACAATTTTGCGGCAGTAAAAACCTTCGGCATAGTTCTCCGGGGCATTACATTCAATTCCTCTAAGCCTAAGCAGCGCAAAAAAAGCATCCTCTTTAAACCAGTGATGGCCAGATTGTGACTTGAAAGACTCCATTATATGCGTTACCTTTTTTTGACAGGTATCATGATTCAGATGAACGAAAAAATTCGGATTACCGATATCACCGTCATATTTCATGATCTCGTATTCGAGAATTAGGTGGTTCCTGAAAGTATTCCATGTCAGTTCTGAAATGAGTCGATGGTCCTGGTGGAGGTCATGACGATAATGAGTGAATATAATATCGGGATTGATTTCTTGTTTGAGTTTTTCAAAAAAAGTTTTAATTTCTCCGCCCATATAGGGGAAAAAGCCATCCTTAAAATTTTCTACGGTAATATTTTTGTTTCTTGCCGTCATTAAGAATTTATTTGCACTCTCAAAAGCTTCGGCATTTCTCATGCCGCTTGAGCCGAAAACCACCCAATGGGCGTCGACATTGTCATAATCAGATAAAAGCCGCAATACGGTGCCGCCACAACCGATTTCAATATCATCACTGTGGGCGCCTAAACACAATATCGTAATTCTCTGCTCTTTTTGTTGAGCAAATCCAATTGTTTTCATCCCATTGTCCTCTCATAATCACGGGTTTTTTTCTTCCAGACCACCCAAGGTGCATCGCCACTCTCAAATAATTCATGTAATTCTTTTTGCTCTTTAAATGTATCCATACAACGCCAGAACTTATCGTATTTATACCCCATCAATTTGTGTTCTGCGATCAATCGTTGAAATGGCTTATCTACAAGCTCTTCGCCATATTTAACATATCTAAAGATCTCCTTCTTAAAAACAAAAAAGCCGCCATTAATCATAAAACTTGTATCTTGAACATGTTCTATTTTTTCAAGTTCATCCCCATCCTTAAAAGACACAACTGAAAAAGTTTGCGGCGGTTTAACACAGAGAAAAGCTCCGGTTTTCCCGCTTTTTGTGAAGGCCTCGATCATCTCTGGCAGGGGTAAATCGGATAATCCGTCAGAATAATTAGCCAGGAAATACTCCTCTCCTGCGAGGTATTTCTCAACCCTTTTTAATCGCTGGCCAACGTTTGAGTTTACACCAGTATCCACGAATGTAATTTTCCAATCTGCAATATCATTTTGTACTAGATTGATATCCTTGCCACCATTTGTCATGATGAAATCGTTGCTGACACATTCATTGTAATTAAGAAAGAAATCTTTGATTGCGCCGGCTCTATATCCTAGACACAATATAAAATCTTTATGCCCGTAATAAGCATAGTATTTCATAATATGCCAAAGTATTGGCCTATGTCCTATATTAACCATTGGCTTAGGTAGTTCACCAGAACTGTCCCGCAATCGGGTTCCAAGTCCTCCACAAAATAGTACAACTTTCATTTTAGATATTACTCCAGCAGTTAATGGATGCATCCACTGCAACGGGCGATTGTAGTGAGGGAGGGGCAGCAGATTTTACCTGAACGAAATCGATTGCTTCCGTGTTAGGAACCGCGGCAAAAAAAGGGAATTCATACATGAGGATCAGAATAGTTGTCTTCGTATACATTTTGTCATCTTCTATTTCATTAATTTAAGTAGAACATTAGTATAGTAGACACAAAAAATCAGACCAAATATCAAGAAGGGAAGTATCAAAATAAAGGTCTAAAAAGTGAGGGTGTGACAATGAGTAGGAACGTAAAAACCATACCAACTTCAAGGCGATAGTTTCATGAGACGCATACAAAGCGGATAAAACAAGCGCAGAATTGATTTTCACCTATAAAGGCGCATGGGGTCAAATCAGCAGATAGAAAAAACAGTTGCTTGATTGCGTTACATCACTGTTTGAGTCGGGGTTTTCTATAGCGCTTGATGCAACGGCTTTAACTGCGCAGTTGTATGAGTACTGCTAAAAATCGAGCTGGACTGGCTTAATAAAGCTAACTTTTTGCTGTTTAGTGTGTATCGATTGCATTTATGAAACAAATGCAAGGTTTGTAAAATTGGCCCTATCGTGTCATCAAGCTCAGCGTTGACCAACATAACAGTCTTGTCATGAATGAACAATTCGAATACAACATCCGCACCGAACTCCACAGAGTCTGGCTCATCAACTAATATATCAACTTGATCGGAACTGGCTAGTGGTGTTGGGGTAAGTAGCATGTGGCCCATCGATCGCCGCGCCGGTGTGTTGGATTATAGCTATCGCCTAATCCAACCAACGGAACAGTAGTTCTATTACCGATTTTCAGACAGGCTCCTGGTAAACGGCCAAAAATCTGAATAAAAATTACATCGTCAAACGCACACCAATCCAGCCGCCTCTTGGTGCGCCGGGTGATACAAAGCGGCTATCATCAAATTCGGGCCCCAATACCTCGGATGCATTCCCATAAACACCAAACGAGTTATAGTTTGTATTGAATATATTGTTGACTTTGCCAAACAAGGCAAAATACTTGGTCACCTTATACTCCGCTGTGGCATTGAACAGCCAGTAGCCGCTTAATTTGCCTGTGGTATTGGCTTCATCGCCTCTAAAATACTGATCGCCGCTGTATATCCCGTCAATACCGAATGATACTTTTTGCCATAAATCGACACCGATAGTCGCTTTATAGAGATGTTCGGGAATGCCGGGAATTCTGTCGCCGCTGCTGACCGCTATCGCCTGGGAGGGATCCAGCGGATTAACGCTGTCAAACCCATCCATAAAGGTGGCGTTTAAATAGGTATAGTTGGTCGAAAAATGCCAATCGTCAATTTGACTGAACAATTGCGGGTAATTAACTGTTGTTCCTGCTTCTATGCCATAACGGCGGGTTTTTCCTACATTATCAAAAAAACCTTGGCTAATAATATTGCTGGAGACATCGCGGCGAAAAATAATATCATTATTATTAATCGTATGAAAATAGCCCAGATTCCATTTCAAATCACCTTTACCCAGCAATTCATTCAGGTCCCCCCTGAAACCGCCTTCCCAGGTTTTGGCAACAACTTGCTTCAATGGCGGGTCAGCTATAAAGGAATTCGGTAACTTACACGGTGCAGCCGGATCGGCACAGCTCAATTCCATCGGTGTCGGCGCCCGTGTCGACTCACTGTAACTGCCGTACACGCCCATATTATCAAGGATTTGATAAGTTAGCCCGGCAGAGGGATTAAACCGGTCAAACGTATGCGATCCGTTTAATGTTTTTTCAGGGTCATTGATGTATTGATCTTCCATGTCAATATCGATATGGTTAAAACGTCCTGCAATTGTGGCTGTTAAATCATCAGTAATGGAAAAACTGTCGGTAAAAAATGCGCCTATGGTTTGTGTGCTGGTATTCAGCCGAACTTTGGATTCATCGACAAAAACGCCGCTGCCAATCGTACCCCTTGATTCTGTTAAAGCGGCAAGCTCAGTATCCGATTCAAAATGCACAGTGGCATAATCATAGCTTGCACCGATAGTCAGGTTGTTTTCATGTTGGAATAAATCCTGATTGAACACCGACTGTAACGAACCGCCGCGACTGCGCATATAGCTTTGGCTGGTATTGTTGGTTGCCCCTTCGACAGCATCGACCGCATCAACATTTTGATCGTTGGTATCTTTAACAACTTCTTCGTCATCACCGGGGTCTTCACATAATAATCCGTCATTTTCTGCCAGCTCGCAGCCATCAAAATCACTGTTATCGCCATTAAAAGTTTTAATGCGATTCTGCCGGAAATAAGCATTGCCGCTGACTTCAATCGCATCAGTCAGATCGTAACTGCCTGCCAATTCAGAAAAAAACATGCGGGTGGTGGTCTGGTCGGGATGAGTAAAAACGGCCTTCCTGTTTTGATCCTGTAACTGGACAGGCGCGGCGCCGTTGCCTTTCAAGTTATTATCATTGGCGGCCAGGGTCAAATCCAGCGAACCTTTATCGCCGCGCCAGCTTAATGTACCTAAGCCTTGTTCAGCCGATGATGGCGAAAAATCCCGCCAGCCTTTTTCATCAAAATTATGCAGGTCTAAAAAATAACCCCAGGTGCCATTATTCCAGCCGCTGGTTATTTCTTCCGAGTGTCTGTCCCAGGAGCCGCCGTAAGCTTCAAACTGATGGCCGGGCGTTGAAAATCCGGTTTTGGTCTTGATTGAAATGGCGCCGCCCAGTGTGTTCAAGCCATAGACAGGATTAGAGCCGGGAAATAACACCATCGAGTCAATCGCTGCTTCCGAGATCAAGTCCCAATTAACGGAATCGCCAAACGGTTCATTAAACCTGACGCCATTGACATAAGTCGACAGGCCTTGCGGCAAACCCAATATGGGTGTCGCCGCAAAACCGCGATAATAAATGTCCGGCTGCAAGGGATTGCTTTGTGCTTCATTAATACTCACGCTGCCCAGATAGCGGTTTATGTATTCCGCTAATGAGAGGCTTTGGGTTTTCTCCAGTTGTTTTGCAGAAACAGTTTGAATATTCGCGGGTATTTTTTGTACAGCAACGCCACTGCCTTGCAGAGGAGTAACACCGACAACATCGATGACGCCCAGGTCCAGAGGCTTATCTTTTTCCGGCACAGCGCTGACCGCCGAAAGACTGAACAGCCCAAATAAGCCATATGCAAGTTTTTTCATAGTTCTCTCTAACTTCATTGCAAATTTAGCCATCATAGCTAAATCATTAAGCAACTTATATACGCGTACTATGAAAAGGAAATATTCCTAATTAGGTATACTAAAACTTCTGGCAACTGCCTTTCGACAGGGTTCTCCTGAGCATAGCCGCAAAGCAGAGGAGATTTGAAAAAACCAATCAGGTTGCGCAAACGCTATAAATATTCATTGTGGAGCGCGGCATAACTGGTCAGTCAGTTTTAAACCCAATTCGCGATAGGCTTCCAGCTGAGTTTCGTTAAAAAATTGGTCGGTTGTGGATTCATTGGGAAACTCGTCATGCTGGGCGCGATAGCTATAAATTTGCGGCGGCAAATCTTTAACCAGTGTTGCCCTGACCATGAGTATCCTGCCTTCTTTGACAGGACCTGCTTCGGATGCGGGGTAATGAATTGTGCCCACTGAATAGCCGGATTGTGAGAATAAAAAGCGTTTACCGTAGGCGCTGTCAAGGTCAGTACTCGGCATCAGTGTTTCCAGTTCATCTTCGAACTTAATGGTAACGCCAAAATCAACTTGTATTCTGACCAAAATACTGCCGACATCATCCAATGTGAAGTTAGGGTCAGCTCCTGCAGATGAAAAATAGATAATGTCTACGCGCCTTCTGATCAGCTCATACAAGCCTGTGTTGTCAAAGTGTCCGCCATCGGTCAGCTCAAGATAACCGGCTTTTTCATCGAGCCCTTTCCCCAGCAAGCCCTGTAATAAACCGGGATAGAAAAAATTAGGGCTATTCCAATTTGTCAATGTTTTTTTCAACTGACTGGCAGCCGGATTTGCAATCCAGAAGCCCAAGCGTATATTAAGAAAAGACAGAATAAAAGATACCATTCTATTGCGCGTAGCTCCTTGTCCGGAGTTAGCGGCATTAGGGTTTAATGCGGCGCCCGATATGGACATGGCTGTAGCCAACGTCATTTGGCCGCCTTCAAATTCCGTCATTTTATGGTAGCCGATGGCATCGCCGCCGCAATAAAGATGGGACATGAAAAAATTATCGCCTCCGCGCCCCCTGTATTTCGCTTGTTCTGAATCAACCAGCACAATATTGGCATTAATTAAATGATAGGGCCCCCATTCATT
>JBAQEN010000802.1:0-1694 GCA_049286765.1 Methylococcaceae bacterium | reverse complement strand
GTGCGACTTTCACCGCATACGGCTCAAGCCTTTCATAACCCTTTCTGTATCGGGCAGCAGTTATAAGTTTGGTGCATTCAGTTTTTTTTTTTTTTTTTTTACAATATTCATGCTATAATCATTTTACTTGAAGATTTGTTAACCTTTTTGCGAGTAGCTATTTTATATCTTCTTAAATCGAAGTATTCCTTATCAAGATAGGGATTCATACCCATTTTTAAATTGGGGTGCCTAATAATCTTTGTATCTGAAAAGGATTTAAGTATATTCCCTTCTTTTGAAAATATCCATTTTCTCATTCCTGTTTTATGCCAATATCTATCAATAATCCACGATTTGGGTTTTTCGGGGTGTCTTCTTTTAGCCCATCTCCAAAGCATACCCCACAATCTATTATCCAGATTGCTGAATATATCTTTAGATACTGCTGATTGATGATAGTTCGACCAGCCAGTGATGATAGGATTAAGTATGGAAATTAGTTCTTCCTGCTTCCATGCCTTCCCACGTTTGATAACATCACTTATCTTCCTGGTGATTTTATCTATGGAGCCCTTGGATGGTTTAATCAGGAGTTTCCCCTTATATTTTCGGAGGTTCCAACCTAAAAAGGCAAAACCATCGTCTATATGAGAAATCAGAGTTTTACTCTCTGAAAGTTCCAGACCTCTTTCCTTCAGGAATGATTTTATCAATTCTGCAATTTCTTTAGCGGTTTCTTCTGAATCAGTAGTCACGATAAAATCATCTGCGTACCTCACAAAGTTAACTTTGTGGCGGTCGTATCTTTTATCTACTCTCCCGTATTTACTGGTATAATATTTAGATGCAATCAATGCTTCAATTCCATCTAATGCCATATTTGCCAGTATCGGAGAAATAATGCCTCCTTGAGGAGTTCCCGATTTACTGGGATTCAGATGCCGATTATATACAAAACCTGCTTTGAGAAATTGTTTGAGTATTGACTTATCCGTTGGGATATTGTCTAATAGCCATTCATGGTTGATGTTGTCAAAACAGCCTTTGATATCTCCCTCCAGCACCCATCGGGCAGAATTCATTTTGCTCAGACAGTTAAAGGCTTGCGCACAGGCATCATGAGTGCTTCTGTTTTTACGGAAGCCAAACGATGCCCTGTCAGCGGTTGCTTCTGCGACAGGGTTTAATGCAAATGCATATAATGCTTGCATTGCCCTGTCATGCATGGTTGGGATACTTAAAGGTCGTTTTTCTGTCTTACCATATTTCTCAATGTAGACTCTACGTAATGGTTTTGCTTTATATTTCTTGTCAGATAGATTAAGGGTAGCGTTCATTTTGGCTTCGGGTGTTGTCCACTTTTCGCCATCGATTCCCGCTGTTCTTGTACCCTTATTTTGAGTTACTTTCTTTATTGCCAACAATTTCGCATAAAACGAATGGGTTAGCAGATATTGTAGTCTTTTAACTGAATGCCACTTTCCTTGATTCACTGCTTTTGTAATCCTGACTTGCAACCGATTAACATTATCTGTGACTGTTTTCCAATTGATATCTTCCCATTGGATTTTTAGTTGAGTGTCTGTAAGTCTCTCACCTGTTGGTGTCGTTGAGTAACTTGCATTCATCGGGTTTGCCTCCATTCATACAATGAAACACCTCCGGTAAGTCAGCCCCCCTTTCGGGTTGAGGCAGATTTTGAACCTCTATAC
>JBAQEN010000801.1:0-2591 GCA_049286765.1 Methylococcaceae bacterium | reverse complement strand
GGGGGCCAATCTACTCGACAGGCTCTGGTTAGTAACCAGTCCTCAGGGTACGACGGCCTCCCATTGAATCGTTAAAGCTTACTTGATCTCTTTGTCCAATATTTATTTTAAATTTAATCATACAAGGTGATTTGCAAAGGGGAATTAAACGCTCAGAAATCAAGATTTAAACGGCATTGCCCCATTAATTACATACGTTCCGGAAAACACATTATTTTCCCTTTTACCTACCGCAATAACAAAATAATTATTTCTTGGTCACCAACTTCATAAACCAGCCAATAACCAGCTGAGCGAAGTTTAATTTTAAGTGATTATACGTGCGACTGCCTTATCTAGCTTCCAAGAGGCGTTGCTTTTATTATAAATTCAGGTATGTTAATAAGCTAAACCACCTACGAAACCTATGATTGATCTGCACTGTCATTTACTACCCGGCATCGACGACGGCCCCAAAACTCTACAGGAAGCCCTGAGGATGGCGGAGTACGCTGTCGAGCAAGGTATCCAGCGCAGCGTGTTAACCCCGCATATTCAACCCGGTTGTTATGATAACGATATAGACAGCATTCAGGCAGCTTACCAGGCTTTTCAAACGGCATTAGATGATCACTTCATCCCGTTAAAAATCAGCATGGCGGCGGAAGTGCGGGTTTGTGCTGAACTTCCGCAAATGATTAGTCAAAACAAAATTCCGTTCATCGGCTTTTGGGAAAATAAAAAAGTCCTCCTGCTGGAATTTCCGCATGACCATATCCCTGTGGGCGCGGATAAATTGGTTGCCTGGCTGATTGCCAGAGATATTATCCCGCTGATTGCCCATCCAGAACGCAACCAGGCTGTTCTTCGCCAGCCTGATAAGATAATGCCGTTTATCCATATCGGCTGCTTGCTGCAGGTAACCGCCAGCTCAGTAACCGGCCTGTTTGGAACTGCCAGCCAGCAGTGCGCGTTGCGCTTAATTGAGCAAAATTTAGTAACCGTTCTGGCCAGCGATGCCCATAATCTGCATAAAAGACAAGCGACTTTGCTCCCAGCCTTGACATACCTTAAGCCCTTAATTGGTGAACGGCAGGCAGACGCCTTGGTTACCACCCATCCTGCCCGCATGATAAGTGCCCAACAAACCTAGTGATGCTAGCTGTTAAAAAGATTTTTCTAGCCGCACTTATTGCGTTAAGTGTACTAGCAGCTTATATAAGTATCCGCTGGGCGATTGCCGACATATTAGAAACACAGATCAGATATCAACTTAGTAAGGCCCAAACCGCCGGTCATAGACTGGATGCACGGGAATGGCGGCTTACCCAAGACATGCTGCAAAAAACCCTTGAGTTACATCCGGATTATTCCGCTTATCTGGAATTGGCTGTGTTTTTTTACCAAGTCGCTGCCGGCCGCCCTCAAGCCTTACTGGATGAACTGGGCTGGCATGACAGCCGGCAACAAGCGCTGAAATATGCCCGCAGTGCATTGTTAAAAAGACCCACCTGGCCGGATTTATGGGACGATTTGTTTCAGAGTAAAATCAGACTCAAACAATTTGACAATGAATTAACCGGTGCGATGGAACGCGCTGTAACACTAGGGGCATGGGAAGAGCAGGTGCAATACGATATCGCCTTTGACGGGCTTGATGAGTGGGACAACCTGCCTGCGGCGGCACAGCAAACTGTTTTGAAAGCAATGGAGCAAACCCTGTCCATGCAGAAAGATCCAAAATCGTTGTATAAAGAAATGCAGGAGTATGCCAGCATTGGCAAGCTTTGCCAGCAAGTGAGTCCGGCTCCTGACAATGTATTAAGCCTGTTGACGCAATATTGCCGGCAACAGAACAGCGAGATGCACTGATACGAAGAGGTAAAATATGGACAAATTACTATCGAAATAAGCAAATCCGTCATTCCTGAATGGATTCGCCTTTGGCTATCCTGCTGGCTGAGTTGGGCAGCCCAGTGCAAAATCAATCGATCAGAAGACCAGTCGCCATAGTGTCGATGGGCATCGAGGGCGGTATATTGTTTTTTCGGCCAGGATCGCAGTTGTCTGGCAATATGTTGATCTTTATGAAAAGGTTCGTTAGTGTTTTCGGCGATGCGAACCGATACAGTCCGTTAGCGATTGTATCCAATTGGTTTCGACACAAGAGTGATCATTAATTTTTTGAATAATGGCTGGCATTGTAAGCGTCCTGCTGTAAAAAAATAGGGCGGATTAACCCGCCCTATTTTTCCAAAAAAGTAGTGATATTATTATTTAGCGGCTTTAAGGTGCCCTACCGCCACTTCGGCAGATTTAGTGGCCATTTCCACATGGGCATGTCCCAGAGTGCCGTGATCAATGGCATCTTGCAGCGACTTAGATGCTGCGTCTATATGGCCTTTTGGCACGCTCTTAGCGACAATAGATGCTGCCAGCGAATGCTCAAGAGCCGCTTTCGCATGTACGACCAAACTTTCCTCTTTACCAGCTTGACCTTCCACTACCGCAGCGTTAGCGTGTTCCAGAGCTGCATCGAGATGTTCTTCGGCAAAAACAGCAGTGCTTAAAACCAACAATAAGGTTGCACATACGGATGCTAATTTTTTCAT
>JBAQEN010000800.1:0-2032 GCA_049286765.1 Methylococcaceae bacterium | reverse complement strand
CTTCTAAACGAGCTCACATACAAGTCTCCGAATGAGTTCGCGGAATCTATGCGACAGTTACTATCCGTGAATCTTCTGGAATGCCCTGCCTTCCATCATTACATGGAGATCAAGGCGACGCGAGATATCTTCATTCACAACCGAGGTATCGCCAATGACGTTTACGTTCGTAAGGCCGGATCTCACACTCGAGTCAAGTCCGGAATGACCTTGCCCGCAGACATTCATTACTTTCTTGAGTCCTACGAACACTGTCTACAGATCGCCGAATGGCTCGAGAGCGAGCTACATGGCCATTGGCACAGTTCGGAGTATGAGGATCGCAAAAATCCACAGCTCGAAATTCCTATTGCGCGCCCAGCGTCTCCACCAGACCAAGGTGAAACAGGACAGTGAAAAGGTCGCATAACCCACGAAATTTGATAATAAACAAGCTGTTATTCTGGGATTAATCGAGCAACAAACTAGCCAAAAAAGACGACCTCGCATAATACGCCCTATGCAAAAAAGCCCTGGTGGCTTTTTTTCCAGAAACCGGTTTGATGCGCCCTGCTCTGCTTTGACCGTATTTCGGCAATAAATACGATGGCATTACCGGGACATTCTTTATCGCAAAAACCGCGACTACATTCAGTTCAGTAAGATTCTGCCTGGTTAAAGTCCCTGGCAAGACGAAAGCCGATGCTGTAATCGCGGCTGCATGGAAAGTACCCGTCACGGTTTGCTGAACGCAAGAGCTGAGGTCTGTAGTTCCAGGAACCGCCGCGCAGCACACGCCGGGAGCAATCGCCGTTATTGGCTGCTTGCCAGGCTGAACCGTCACCGGGCGCATGATCGTAATTGTCATGCCAGCAATCTTGCACCCATTCCCAGACATTGCCTGACATATCGTAAATTCCAAAGGCATTAGGCTGTTTTTCGCCTACTGGGTGAGTTTTTCCTTCCGAATTGCTATTAAACCAGGCAAAGTTGTCGGCATCGTTTTCACTGTCCCCCCAATAATAAGCGCTTTCTGTACCCGAACGTGCGGCATATTCCCATTCCGCTTCGCTAGGCAGCCGATAGGATTTTCCCGAAACCTCTGAAAGCCAGGCTGCATAGGCGCTTGCATCCTTCCAGGAGACATCGATCACCGGCCGTTTTTCACGTCCCCATCCATGATCGTATGGCATTTCCAGGTTTTTAGCCTTAACAAACCATTCATATTCATCGAAAGTAACTAAATACTTGGTTATTAAGAAAGGTTTTGCAATGTTAACTAAATGGGCGGGTTGTTGTTCATTTTGATCCATGTCACTGCCCATTAGAAAAAAATCAGCAGGGATTCTCACTATTTCAGGTTCAATGAATATCGGCTTAGATACAACCGAAGCCTCTGAATCTTCGGTCACTGAGCCGACCAATCTTGCCACGGCGCGTTGCAATTTGTTAAATTCATCACCCTGTACATCGCCGCTCCAGGCTGCAAAATTTTCAGTATGGAGGGCGCGAAATGCGATCGGCGGCTCAACTTCGTCAAACAAAATCGGCACCAGTATGCTTCTCTCCCGTCCCAGGGTAGCTTCACCGCGCACCCAATCCGATTTTTTTGAAGCCATTGACCAGGCAACAATCATACATCCGGCTTGTTCGATAGCCTGTTCGATCACTTCCTCAAAATCTTGCCCTGCCAGCAAAGAGGTTTTATCCCAAAACACCGACCAGCCTTGTTTTTCCAAAGCGACCGCTAATGCTCTAGCTTTGGCTAAATCCTCTCGGGCGTAACTTAAAAAAATGTCGGCCAATACTGCCCCCCTACCCTATTGAAATTGATTTTGCAGCAATTGTAATACACGCGTGACAATAGGCCACGGGGACTTCGGTTATAACCCCTGCCAACCATCGCCTTTACTATGAGTCAGGTTGTTTCGATTGTGCATACAATGCAGCACCGACAATGCCCGCCTGGTTTAAAAAGGCGGCTGGCTTTACCGGTGCTTCTACGGTGATTTGTCCTTTAAACTTGTCAAACCTTTTACTGGCGCCTCCGCCA
>JBAQEN010000799.1:0-1627 GCA_049286765.1 Methylococcaceae bacterium | reverse complement strand
GGAAAATCTTTACCTGTCCAAAGCTTGCATGGTTTGCGCGTCTAATCCGCCCTACGGCTCTGACGAAGAAAGTATATCGTCGCGATTGATGGGCTTCGTGCTTCACCCCATCTTGCACATAACGGCCATACTTTCATTTTTATTAACATTAAAGAACCCCAACACCGTTACAGTTGATGCCTGAAAAACCGACAAAGGATAGCTATGAGTGCCTTTTCCAGTCCCATTATTATCAGCCAAAATTATCAAGCCATCGTGTTAGATCGAATTCCGCTGAGTTCGAGTATCGGTGAGTTATTCTCGGAAAAGTGGTTACAAAATGCCCTTTTCGCAAACCCACAGTGTTTGCCAGTACGAGAAATTGACCCACATATTGGCGAATTGATCCCAGTATGTACTGAAATTGAAACTGGGGCTGGAACAGCCGATATTCTGTATGTCACTCCTACCGGACAAATTGTTCTCGTAGAAACCAAGCTTTGGAGAAATCCCGAAGCAAGACGAGAAGTGATTGCGCAAATATTGGATTACGCAAAACAACTGACTACTTGGACATACGAGGATTTGGCTAGAGAATCTGCAATTGCCACAAAAAAAGGGCCTGGCTATATATTGGCTTGTCTTCAGAATCACGGCGTTGAGGAGGCTGCATTCGTCGATGGTATCAATCGCAGCTTAAAGACAGGGGACTTTCTCCTGCTAATTGTTGGCGATGGCATTCGTTCAGGAGCTGAGTCCCTTGTCGGATTTATCGAACGCTATGGCCATCTTCGTTTTGGTTTGGGTTTGATAGAAGTTGCAGCATACAGGCTACCCAATAGCGAGTTGCTATTGCTGCCACGAATTTTAGCTAAGACGGAGGTTCTACAACGCACTGTACTTATTAGTTCTTCTGGAGCAAGAGTAGAGTTTGAACAAGTCGCCAGCAAAGAAGATAACGAAACACAAAAGAATACAGATGCCCCTTGGTTTGAAAAATTTTGGACTGAATATCTGGAAAAACTTGAACTAGACGATACAACTCAACCCTTACCTAAGAAGCCAGCAAAATCAACCAATATTTTTTTAGTTATGCCACCTGGTGGAGATATTGCATGGATAAGTGCTTACATTGCACAATACAGTAGAGTGGGTGGCGTTTACCTCACTTTCTCAAAGAAATTTGAGAAGCTTGACAGTTATTATGAACAACTACTTTCTCAGAAAGAGGATATTGAAAGAGGTCTTAGTGAACCATTGAAGTGTGAGCGCAAAGACAATAAAGTTTACTTGAGTATCCCAAATATTTCATTTACCAATTTGAACGATCCATCTGAGCGAGAACGTGTAATTGTATACTTGGCAGACATGACAAATCGGATGGTAAATGTTTTCAGGCACAGGCTTGAAACAATTAGTCGAGAAATTGGTTAGCCCCGTAGATACCGTTGTTTGAACGCGGTAAGGTGCAATCCGTAGGGCGTCAATAGGCGAAGCCGTATTGCGCCGAAAGAAATTCCATACCCTTGTATGATTAAATTTAAAATAAATATTGGACAAAGAGATCAAGTAAGCTTTAACGATTCAATGGGAGGCCGTCGTACCCTGAGGACTGGTTACTAACCAGAGCCTGTCGAGTAGATTGGCC
>JBAQEN010000798.1:0-6739 GCA_049286765.1 Methylococcaceae bacterium | reverse complement strand
CCGGCAATACCACCGGTACGGGCTTGACTAATGTGACAGGTGACCCCTTTTACCTTGGGATCATCATAAGCCTGGACGCAGACTTTGTGGTTTGCACCAATCAGTTTCCAGGTTGTAGTCATACAGCCAATTTCTTCGGATTGTGCTGAAGGTGTCAAGAAAACAAGAAATAATGCGCAGTATGCAAGTGTGTTTTTCATAAGAGCCTCTATCGTTGGCTTTTTAATATCAAGGATTTAATTGCAAGTGTATAACATAGGCCGGTATTAAGGAAAACATATCATTGGTTTAAAGCTGTTGAATTTCGACGATATTCATTTCCGTTTATTAAAACTGTTGGACCCCGTTTCGCGCAAGCTTGCCGTCAAACTATAGCAGTACGAATTGACGGTTTTCGTGCACAAATATTTACAAGTTTGGATTCAACCCCCGGATTTGGAAAAACTGGTTTACAGTGACGGAAAGAGTCTATGGATGCGATTCTGTAGCCCAAACATAATCAACCTTAATTGCTTACCGAGTTACGTGAGTCACCCAAATTCCGCATTTGTCTAAGTATCCAGCTCTGTCTTCTGATGACATAATTCGAGGGTCGCGCTGCTCGCAGCCGTAGCGGATTTGGTAAAGTGGCGGCTAACGTGGCGGCCTGAGAGCGGCTGAGGTTTTTTGCAGAAATGCCAAAATAGCGTTGACTCGCGGCCTCTATGCCAAATAAATGGTCACCGAATTCGGCTATATTCAGATAAACCACCAAGATCTGTTCCTTACTCCACAATAGTTCAATCAATAGCGTAAACCAGACTTCCAAACCTTTACGAATAAAACTTTTCGATGGTGTAAGAAATAAATTTTTGGCGACTTGTTGGGTAATTGTACTGGCTCCTCTTAATCGTCGTCCGCCATTTATGTAAGCATTAATTGACGATCGTATTGATTGTAAATCAAAGCCGAAGTGCTGGTAAAACTGCTGATCTTCAGAGGCAACCACAGCCGCCGAAGCATTCGAGGAAATTTTTTTTGCACTGACCCATTTATATTGAATGGGCTTGAATGAAAAATCGTCGGTTAAATCTTCAAAATGCCGATATAACATAAAAGTAGTTGTTGGCGGCGGTAGCCAGCGCAATAAGACGACCGCAGCTACCGATGAAGCGACAAAGAAAAGCAGACTATTTCGTAGTATTACACGAATTGATAATAACCGAGCTCGACTGGTTTTTAAGTGACGGGATTTTTTTGTCAAGTTGCAAGGACTATTTATTGTTATTGTTTGGAACTCTTCTCACGTTTAGCGAAGAGATTTCTGGTTATATGATAAATCCTTTGTATGAGCTTGAATACTAAACCCCGGCTATTTTTGCAACAGGGCGGCATCGCTTACGATGGCCTCGGTTTGCCAGCCCCCGCCTAATGCTTTGTATAGCGCAATCAGATCCGTTGAAAGCTGGGCTGCACTATCAACCAAATCGCGTTGCGTTTGATAAAGTGTCTGTTGAGTTTGGAGTACATCGAGAAACGTTGTTAAGCCCCTGTGATAGCGTTCGTCGGCCATTTGCACCGCCAGCTGGCTTGCTGCAACGGCTTGCGCAAGGGACTTATGCCGTTGCTGTTCTTTACTGTAGGCAATAAGTGCATCTTCGACTTCTTTGAAAGCAGTTAAAACCGTGGACTGATAAGTCAGGAACGCTTGGTCAAATTGCGCTTTTTTGCTTTTGATATTCGCGTTAATTCTCCCCCAATTAAAAATGGGCAAGGTTAATGAGGACGCAGTAGACCAAGATTTGCCGATGGGGGTAAAATCGGTAATGCGCATATTTTGCAAGCCAAGAAAGGCCGCCAGGTTGACTCTCGGATAGAGTTCGGCGGTGGCAACGCCCACATTGGCGTTGGCTACTGCGATTTGCCGTTCGGCCTGACGAATATCGGGTCTGCGCAACAATAATTCGGACGGGAGATCAGAAATTACGATCGTGGACACAGCTGGAATCTTACCGGGAAATTCAAGCCGAAGGGCTAGTGCATCGGGTTCCCGGCCCAGTAATATGCTAAGTACGTGTATCGTTTGTTTAACAGCGGTTTCATAGACTGGCAAAAATGCTTCGGTGGTAGCTGCCTGGGATTGTGCCTGCGCTACTTCCAGCATGCTTGAGAAACCGGCTTGCTGGCGGACTTGAGTCAGTCTGACTGTTTCCTGTTGAGAGGATAAATTTTCACGCGTAATTGCGATTAGTTGCTGATTGGAGCGCAGCTCGATATAGTTGGCGGCGACTTCGCCCAAAAGTGTAACAAGCACATTCCGGCTGCTTTCCATTTCACTGTCGACAGTCGCATCAGCGGCTTCTATTGCACGTCTTACACCGCCAAAGAAATCAAGTTCCCATTCGGCATCAAAGCCCAGTTGAAAAATATTGATGAGCTGATTCCCTATGCCAAAACCGCCACCTGCAGACGATGTGCCTCCTGTTTGAGAGGTTGTGGAGGTATTGTTAAAACGCCGGCTGACATTGCTTTTTCCGGTTATGCTGGGCAAACCGGCGGTAATTGTTACCCAACGTTGGGCGCGAGCATCTTTAACCCTTACTAGAGCTTGCTTTAAATCCAGATTGGCAGCGATCGCATCGGTGATGAGGCGGTTGAGTACCGGATCATTAAAGGTATGCCACCATTGATCAGTTCGCGCAGGTAGGGGCAAGCCCTTGTGTTTGCCCTGTAATCCTAAGTGCTTGTCCTTTGTTGCTTCACTCCATTGTTTCGGAACCGGTACAACCGGACGCTTATAGTCAGGGCCAACGGTGCAGCCGGACATCAGCATGAATAAGAATAGCGCGATAGAACCGCGTATCATGAGGATGAACCTTTAGCATTCTGGTGATTTTCTGAATCCTTGTCGATGGCGTCATTCTGAGCTTCAATGAATACATCCATCTGCTGACCCACATAAATAGGCAGTTGTTTGCGGTCAAATCGGTAAAGCGCTTGCAATACACGTGTATCAACCCGTTCATTGCTATCGCCAGTCAGGGATTTTTTGGGTACTATATAGGGTTCTACATAAGCCAGTCTCAGGTCTACTTTGAAACTCCGATTGCCGCGCAGAAAGGCTACCGCCTTGCTCTTTTTGTTAAATCGCCAGGCATCATTCTCGTCAATGTCAACCCGCACATGCAATTGATCTAAATTGCCTAGCACCAGCAAAGGTGTATTTAAAAATCCAGCCTGAGCGAATTCACCAGGCCGAATATTGACTTGTAAGACTTCGCCAGCAATCGGAGCGCAAACAACAAGCCGGCTTAACGTGGTTTCAGTATCGGCCACACTGGCTTCGGCTTGTTTTACCAAAGCTTGCGCACTTTCCAGTCTGGCTTTTGCGATAAGCATGGCGTTGCGTCGTCTAAGCAGTTCTTCTGTACTAATTGCGCGCCGGTCCTTCACTGCTTCAGCCAAATCACTAAGCGATTTGGCGTCTGTGAAAGTGGCTTTTGCTACAGTGACATCTGCTTTTGCTTTAACAAGATCTGCAAGTTTTATGGCCAATACCGCACGAGTATCGCGGTCATCCAGATAAAAAAGCGGAGCGCCTGCCCTGACTTTAACGCCAACTTTGACCGCTACTGTTTTGACGATTTCAGGCAACGGTGTGCCTATATCGATATTTCGGCTTTGCGCTTCGACTATCCCTGCGCCGGCAATAAACACTTTAAATGGTGCTGAAGCGGGCTCTATTACGGCTTTTGCAACCGGTACAGGTTGGTTGCTATTGATTACCGTGTAAGCGGCAAACAGAAACCCGGCAACGGCAAGTAAAGGGAGTGTGTATTTGATTTGCATATTTAAGATTCAAGATAAAGGTCAATGAATATGGGGGGCGCTATTTTTCACCTTTCACCTTGTATCCTTGACCTTAACAATATGCCCGTCATCCATTTCTGCAATACGGTCGGCGAAGTCAAATATACGCGCATCATGGGTGACAATCACCAATGTGCGGTCTTTGTGCAAGGCAACATCTTTGAGCAATGTCATCACATTGTGTCCGGTTTCATGATCCAGTGCACTGGTAGGTTCGTCGCATACAATAAGCCGCGGGCTATGCACCAATGCACGGGCAATAGCGACTCGTTGCTGCTGTCCACCGGAAAGTTGTCTAGGCAAGGACTTCCATCTCTCCCCCAGACCAACATGCTCAAGTATAGTTATTGCTTTACGCTCGGCTTCAATACGTTTCATACCATTGATGATTAGCGGAACTGATACATTTTCTGCAGCATTAAGGGCGGGCAACAGGTTAAACGCCTGAAACACGAACCCTATATTATGCGCCCTGAAATTTAACTTGTCCCTGCTGCGCATGTTGAGTAAATTCTCGCCAAAAACCTCACAATTCCCATCATCCTGATCGAGAATACCGGCAATAACCGAAATCAACGTAGTCTTGCCGCAGCCGGATGGCCCGACCAGCATCATCAATTCACCGGCAGCAATATCCAGATTGATACCGTTAAGTGCTGTCACTTTTTGCCCGCCAGTATCATAAGTCTTTACCAGGCTTTGGCAGCGCACTGCTAGATTCATGGTTTAGCCTTTAAAAACAATCGCTGGTTCTAAACGAATTACTTTAAATATGCTGATGATGGCGGCAAAGATACAGATCAGACTAACTCCAGCGCCGCTAAATAGCAGCAGTTGCCAAGGAAATTTAAATGCAAGAATGGTATTACGCATGGCGTATCCGAATAATGCGGTCAGACCCACACCTAAACCATAACCGATGCTGCCGACCAGGACCGCCTGTAATAAAATCATACGTAGCAAGGTCCAATTGCTGGTTCCCATCGCTTTTAATACACCAAACTGCCGCAGATTCTCCAGCGTAAAATTATAAAAAGTCTGGCCAGCAATCGCTGCACCGACAATAAAACCCAACAGCACTGAAATACCAAAATTAATCGGGATGCCCGTGTTGTGCATGTAATATTCATAGGTGAGCGTCTCAAACTCTGCTTGCGTATAAGCCGCCAAGCCTGTTGATTCGCGTATGCGGGTAGTCAGTTCGGCAAGATCCTGGCCTTTTTTTGCTTTTACCAAAACAAAAGACAAAAGCTTGCGTTCCTTAGGAGCGTAACTCTTGGCACGGGAATAGGTCGTATAGATGACTGGTTGAGATTGAAAGGTACGTGTCACTTTGGCAATACCTACAATGATGGCGCGAAGATCATTAAGTTCCAGACTGTCGCCTATTTTGAGAGGAACCGGTTTCCCTCCGGGTATTGAGGAAGGTTTTCCCAGTTTATCTGTAGCGCCGTCAATATCGACGATAACGCCATCACTGCGGCGCAAATCTTCAATCTTTCCTTCCAGCATTACAGGCGGGCCACCGATTAAAGTCGCATCGTCCAGACCCACAACATTACAGGCTTGAAATCTACCATCGAAAAGACGCGCTTTCAGCAGTCCCTTGTACATCGGCATCGCCCATTCCACTCCGGAAACACCGCGTACCCGATAAAGTTCCGTGTCCTGCAAAGGCTTGATGTCATCAACGAATTGTACTTTCGGATCCATCACCCAGATATCAGGCAAGCCGACATCCGTTATAAAGCTATAAGTGCGTGACATGAGTCCAGTAAAAATGGCTGGCTGCTGAGTCATAATTAATGATGCAAACGTCAAGCCCATAACAATACCAATATATTTTCCTTTGTCTCCCATCAGCATTTTCAAGGCAATGTGATTCATGGAGTCTGCTCTTCTTTTTTTTGAGCAAACCGGATCAGGGCTGCCAATGAAAACCGGGCAATATGTTCGGCGCTGGCTTGTACAGCCGATTCATCAGCGATCAACTCAGGATATAAACGGTCAATTATCGAGCGGGAATGTTTAAACATCAGGCATTGACCAAAAATACTGAGCAGACAACGATGCACAGTTACCTTTTCAGTCGATACCCCGAGAATTTGTTGAACAATTTCGGTTAGCAAAGCGAATTGCGGAACAATAGACGTATCGATAATTTCATCTAATGCTTTAGTAGGATCGGCAATTTCACGGGCTATCAGCTTGCTGTGCAGGCCTAGGTGACTGTCGTCCAGCAATTTATGAAGAAAATTGCCAATAAACAACGTGAGCCGCTGTTCCGGCGGCAAGCTCCTATCGAAAATAGCATCCAGTGGATACAATCGATTTGCTTCTTGAAAGGCAAAAGCTAATGCCTGGGCATAAAGCGCCTCTTTGCTGCGGAAATAGTAATTAACCGAAGCTACATTGACATTCGCTCTGGAGCAAATTTCCCGCACGGTAGCCTCACGAAAACCGCATTCGGCAAATACTTCTACGGCAACCTGGAGCAGACGGTCAAACGCTGGTTCGTTGGGTGTTGATTGAGTCATTCTAACGCTTGTATTAAACAGTTGTTTAAATTAATTGTATAACTAATAGGGTTCACAGGCAAAGTATAGTTCGAAGATAAATTTGCGATATCTGCCTCGAACATTAATTCATTTTATGCTGGCTGCCTTAAACCAAATAAATACCCAATAATAGAAACGGTATTGCAGGTAATAAACGCGACAATTCTGGAGCATCTGGTTAATATTCCATCCGTTTGTTTTAAATTAGGTTGCCGGGACAAGGAAGAAAGCTGCCATTTTTGCCTGAGAGCTTGAATAGAAGACCTGGAAACTGACCAAAAATCACCGTTATTAAAGATTATCGACATTTGCCACTAATACACCCCTTACTC
>JBAQEN010000797.1:0-6574 GCA_049286765.1 Methylococcaceae bacterium | reverse complement strand
GTGTAACAATTGGGTGATCAATAATGGATGAAATAATGTTACTTCGTATGGGTGAGAGGATTCTTGCTGTTATCATTGGTGCTATCTGTATATTTCTTGGATACTGCCTATTTCTCCGCATACCGGAGCAAAGAAAAGGGGAAGCCAATATCGGATTACCTGGAGGCATTTCAATTTTTATTACCCGAGTTGGGCCTGGCGTCTTTTTTGCGCTATTCGGTGCAATGATCGTTGCAATATCATTTTTCAAAGGTATCTATTTCGAGGACAATATAAATTCAGCTGAAAATACAGAACGGCTCAGCTTTGCTGGCATAAGCGCATCCAATCAGATAACCGAGAAAGAGGCCCGCGCCGATGAGCGTGCGAAACTTAGGAAAGACATTGAGCTTCTTAACAGCCTACCAGACTATTTACGGACAGACTTTTCTCCACAGGACCGTTTTAGGGTTAAGCAAACCATTTCTCAAATCAAGTTTGAACTTATGAAGCCTGTATGGGGCGAAATATCCGAAGGCTGGGGTAAACCGGAGGTGTTCGATGAATGGCGTCAAAAAGGTGAGCTGGACCCTCCGCCTGCTGGCCTTGAGAAAGCAGTCGAGTTTTTCCATCTTGGTCAGGAGTCGAAGCCATGAAAATTCTAAAAGCTTTGTTGGTAGTTTTATTGCTGACTACATCAGCTTTTGTCGATGCTCAGACATGGCAAGAGATGTATGATCCAGCTACTTTAGAACAGTCACGAGCCGATTATGAACGTACAACTCGAAATATAGTCACGCGACTAATTGAACCCATACTCTCTACGAAAGAAAAGCGGCGACTAGCCGGTAAGTTAGAAATAAGATTTCCGCTCTATTCCGATCGGAAATCCCCAACACCATTGGATTTCTACGCGCCTAACACCCATGTAGCCGCGCCTATATTTTCGCTCAAATTCCTTGACGATCTTTGCACTGCTTATGCTTGGTTACAGGTCAATGGTTACAGTATCGAAACGGTATCCGAGTATACCGCGCCACTGCTTAAGAGAAGAGGACATATCTCGCCCCCTCTTAAAGCCTTGCAGATACCAGCCGACGCGTTGAACGACCCACTCGTTAATGATCAAGCACAGAAACATTTCGTAACGGCTAGAACTTTTATTCTGCTTCATGAGTTGGGACATCTTTACTGGGGGCATCAAGGATCAAGCATCTCAAATGAACAAAAGGCTGATGAATTTGCGGCAAGGTTGATGGCAGATATACCTCTACAACCGCTCGGCATGTTGGTATTTTTTCTCGTTGATGCCCATTGGGCATACGCTGAAACAACACATCCACTCAGCGGCGCACGAGTGAGAGCTCTAGCAGACCACATCAAAGACCCTGAATTAGCGCAGGCATTTCGAGATTTGGGAACCTGTACCAATCAGACTAACGACACTTGCATTGATGATCCCGATATCCGTGATGGTTTTGCGATAACCGCCGAGGCGCAAAATGAATTTGGCCTTGCACCGCGGCGTTCAGGTGAATTGCCCTCGCATGAACTCAGCAGTAAAAGCGGTACCCACGGAACACAATCAATTTTCGAGGGTAGGTTTGTTGGCGAAAGCGGGCTAATCGGTGGCTCTAAATATCAAACTCAAGTAGATTTTCAGCGCCACGGGAATAAGGTGAAAGGTGATTACAGCTTCGGTATTGGGATAGGTTGGATCACCGGAGAAGTTACAGGAAATACCCTCGCTTATCAATGGACTTGGGCCGGAAACTCTGGTTTTGGAACATTGGTGACATCAGACGACGGGGAAACCTTTTCCGGCAAATGGGGATATATAAATTCGAAGGAAGTTGTTGGCGAATGGACTGGACGGCGTGTACGGTAGTCTATTCCGGCGGGCGCGATGAACGGAGCCCTAGTTCTCTCAGTACATGAAAAAAACCAAAATGAAGAGCCCTACATATATATGGGACAAATCACCATTAAAGGCGACCTTGCCTAACGAATGCTTCGAGAAGGATGCGGCGAAAAGTGCCGTGCCCCTCAAGTAGAACGTTATCTTAGTTTAAAAAATTAATCTTGCTGCATCTCACCGTCCGGTTTGGGTCGGCTGCTGACCTCCATCTAACTTCATATTCGACAATTTGCAGTGCCCGGTTTCAACATTTACTTATAGATAAAATGGTCCGATCAGGCGACTTGCTTTCAACAACAACTTCCTTCTACCTGGTCTCTTTTCGCCACTCAAGCTCAGTTGCTATATAATCAGCGTCTATCTTAAATTTTATTATTTTCATCCATGAATCAGAACTGGAAAAACTTTCTACTCAGTCAAAATGCCACGTTTGAAAGTGATACCTGCATAACCTTTCCAGCCATTCCCGATTATAACGGCGCAACCATTTACCCGGTTGCTCATTTGGCAGTTTTGACTGTTAGCGGAAAAGATGCGGCCAAGTTATTGCAGGGACAAATAACCTGTAATGTTAACGATGTTACCGGGACAAAAAGCAGCCTGGGAGCTATATGCAATCCGAAAGGCAGAGCTATCGCCACTTTTTTACTGGTTAAAACCGGCGCTGCGTTTCTTATGGTTTTACCTGAAGAACAATTGGAACCGGTCAAAAAAAGATTGCAAATGTATGTTTTACGGTCTGATGTTACTTTAACAGATAGTTCAAATGAATTGTGTTTAATCGGGTTATGCCACCCTGCAATAGAAGCTGAGCCGTTATTTGTTACAACGCAACAAGACACTATTGCCGCCAATTTATCCCATCGTTATCTTTTTATAGCCGAAGCAGACAAAGCCATTGCGTTATGGTCAGAACGGGTCAACCATCAGGGCTTTCAGCCAGAAAATTCAGACCAATGGCGTTATCTCGATATAATTTCAGGCATACCCTGGCTGACTACAGATACGTCCGAAGAATTTATTCCGCAAATGCTTAATCTGGATAAGCTGGGGGGTATCAGCTTTAACAAAGGTTGTTATACCGGCCAGGAAATTATTGCCCGTACGCATTATCTGGGCAAGGCAAAAAGAGCGCTATTTCTGGCCGAATGCGATACATCTTCCACGCCTGAACCGAATTCAACGATCACCGATGACAGCACGGGCACAGCACAAACCGTAGGCAAGGTATTGCTGGCGCAACATTCCCGTACAGCGCAGGGAAAAGAGAGTGCGCTTTGTAAAATGCTGATTGTTTTGCAGGTTTCTGATGGCGATACGGATAACCTTAAATTGAAAGACAACAATCAAAATAAAATTACTTTATTAACATGACCACACTAATGAATACTCAAGCAGTCTTACATTTTCGTCGCATCGGCATTCTGACTATTTTCGCCGTTTATTGTGTCATTCTTATGGGTGGCATCGTCAGGGCTTCAGGCGCTGGCATGGGCTGCCCTGACTGGCCCACGTGCTTTGGTCAGTGGATACCGCCCACAGATGAGTCGCAGTTACCCGCCAATTATCATGAAATTTATGCTGAGCGCGGTTATGAGAATACCCAGTTTAACCCGGTAAAAACCTGGACCGAATATACCAATCGCTTGGTGGGCGTGACGATCGGGTTTTTAATTTTTCTGACTGCCTGGTCATCACGCATCTATCTTAAAACTGACAAACCTATTTTTTATTTATCGTTAGGCAGTTTTTTTCTGGTGGGTTTTCAAGGCTGGCTGGGTTCAAGTGTTGTGGCAAGCAACCTGAAACCGGTCATGATCACCTTACATATGTTATTGGCTCTGGTTATCGTGGCCTTATTGATCTATACAATCGCCCGATCGCAACGCCAGTTTCTCAGTCAACTTGATACCCGATTGTTGCCCGATAAATTTAAAATCGTTTTAATCTCTGCAATGATCATGACCTTAGTACAAGTAGCGATGGGAACTCAGGTCAGAGAGGCGGTTGATTTTATTGCTCGCGAGCACATTGAGCGCCAATACTGGCGTGAAGATTTTCCGGTTATTTTTTATATCCATCGATCCTTTTCGTCGATTATTCTTTTTACCAACCTGTGGTTAGTGTGGAAGCTCTATCAATCTGTTGATAAACAGAGTGTATTGTTACGCACGGGTTTGGCGCTTGCAACGTTGGTAATATTGGCAATTCTGGCGGGGATAAGCCTGGATAGGCTGGGTGTGCCGGCGATTGTTCAGCCGATACATTTGTTAATGGCCAACCTGATTTTTGGCGTGCAGTTTTTTCTATATAGCTGCCTGAATTACGCGGCAAAAAACCAGACCTAGATTACAAGATCCAGTGTCGATTGATTAACGGGAATATAATCTTTGAAACCCTGAATGACTGAAGTCCGGCAGGGTGGGTATTAAAAGTAGACACATTAGGCGACGTTTTTCTGCCCGCCTTTTACCTGAAATAAGGTAAAGGTTATTTTCAGTTCCTGTCAACAGGAGTCATTGTGAAAATTCATCAATTCAGCGCCGAAGAGGCACTTGCCAGTCTCAAAAGTCGTCATGACGGACTCTCACAAGCTGAAGTCCAACACCGTCTGAACGAGTATGGAGCCAATCAGGTCGAGGAAGTACGGCGGGAATCGCTCATACTCCGTTTCATCAAGGAATTTATCCATTTTTTCGCGCTGATTCTATGGCTGGCAGCGGGTTTGGCATTTTTCGCCGAGTACCGGCAACCGGGTGGAGGCATGGCGATGCTGGGTTATGCCGTCCTCGGTGTCATTGTCATCAATGGTCTGTTCTCGTTCTGGCAACAGTATCGAGCCGAACGTGCCATCACTGCCTTGCAGAAGCTCTTGCCGCATTATGTCAAGGTCATACGGGACGGCGAACTTGGACAGATTCTGGTCGCCAATCTGGTACCCGGAGATATTGTTTTATTGCAGGAAGGTGATAATGTGCCGGCAGACTGCCGCTTGCTAGAAGCCTTTTCCCTGCGCGTCAATAACGCCACCGTCACCGGTGAATCGCTGCCACAAATGCGAGATGCACAACCTTCTTCCGAAGAAAACCTGGAGCATAGTCGTAATACTCTATTAGCCGGCACCTCGGTAGTGTCGGGTGAAGGCCGTGCGGTGGTTTTCGCAATCGGGATGCACACGGAATTCGGCAAGATTGCCCATTTGACGCAAACTACAGTAAAGAGTGTTTCTCCTTTGCAATTGGAAATCGTCCGGTTGAGCCGTATTATTGCTTTGCTATCTTTGACGCTGGGCGTGGCGTTTTTCTTCATCGGGCGCAGCATGGGCTTGTCATTTTGGGAAAACTTCATTTTCGCTATAGGCATTATTGTTGCCAACGTGCCCGAGGGCTTGATGCCTACCGTCACGCTATCTCTGGCGATGGCTACACAGCGCATGGCAAAACGCAATGCCCTGATTCGGCATTTGCCTTCGGTGGAGGCCTTGGGTTCGGCGACAGTGATTTGTACCGACAAAACGGGTACACTGACCGAGAACCGTATGGAGGCAAAAGTGCTTTATCTGGGCGGGCAAATGCTCACGCCAACGGCGATACTGCGGCAACCGGAACTAGCCCGGTCGCATCGCCGATTTTTCGAGGATGCGCTGCTTTGCCATAATCTCAAAGAAACCATGAAAGCAGGTCAATGGCAAGCGTTGGGTGATCCTATGGAAGTCGCCCTGGTCCGCATGGCAAAAAAATGCCTGGGCGAGGCGATTGCTTATCCGAAGATTAATGAAGTGCCTTTCGATACCGATCGCAAACGTCTTTCCACGGTCCATCAGACACCCAAGGGCGTAGTTCTTTATTGCAAGGGCGCTTTGGAAATGGTGTTGCCACTGTGTAAACAGATTCAAACAGGAAGCGGCATAGCGCCGCTCACAGCAGAATCCCGGCAGGATTTTCTTCGCGCTCAGGAGGAGATGGCAAGCAAGGGGTTGCGGGTGCTGGCCTTCGCTTGGCGTGAACTGGAAAATGGGCATAACGGCAAAGCTTTGGAGCAGGACTTGATTCTGTGCGGTCTGGTTGGCCTGGAAGATCCGCCCAGACCGGAGGTAGCCGGCGCCATGCGAAAATGCCGGGAAGCAGGCATTAAAGTCATTATGGTAACTGGCGATCATCCGCATACGGCCCTGGCGATTGGACGGCAAATCGGTCAGATTCAGTCCGATAATCCGGTGGTTATTACCGGGATGCAGTTGCGTAAATTGTCGGAAATCCAGTTGCGTCTGGCTCTGGATGCGACTGAAATCATTTTTGCCAGGGTTGGAGCCGATCAGAAAATGCGTATCGTCGCCGCGTTGAAGAAGAAAAAACACATCATCGCAGTTACCGGCGACGGCGTGAACGATGCCCCGGCGCTGAAAATGGCGGATATCGGTATTGCCATGGGTGTAAGTGGAACCGATGTGGCGAAGGAAGCTGCCGATATGATTCTGCTGGATGACAATTTCGCCAGCATTATTGCCGCCATCGAAGAAGGTCGTGCAGTTTATGACAACATTCGCAAGTTTCTTACTTACATCCTCACCTCCAACATTCCTGAAATTGTGCCTTATCTGGCCTTTGCCCTGTTCAAGATACCGCTGCCATTAACCATTATCCAGATTCTGGCGGTTGATTTGGGAACGGATATGCT
>JBAQEN010000796.1:0-7505 GCA_049286765.1 Methylococcaceae bacterium | reverse complement strand
TGGCGGAACCCATCACAATTGAAGTTCCGCCTGAACCTGCACCGACGATGAGCCCCCAAAGCAAATAGAGTTGCCAAGGCTCTTGCATGAAAAGGCTTCCGCCTGCTCCCAGAACTATCAGAGAAATTGTTAATATGGTGATGGTTTTTACTCCATACAGATCCATCAATCTGCCTAAAAAAGGACCTGCCAACCCAAACAAAAGCAGGTTTATTGAAACAGCGCCGGTTATGGTTTCTCGACTCCAGTGAAACTCATGCTCCAGCGATAAGAGAATGATCCCTGGAACAGAACGAACTGCCGCTGCAATGAATAAACAGAGAAAGGTAACGCCGAGAACAATCCAGGCATAATGCATCCTGGCAGGTTTAATTAATACCATGTCGAATAAAGATACCATGTTGAATGAAGGCTCCAGATTATTGATTTCTCGGCTACCCACTTAAGACAAGACAGAATTTGGTTAAGCCTTACCTGTGCCCGGCCTTAAACGGGAATCTAATTTTCCGGAATGAGCTAATTCCCAAACCCCTTCAGTTCTGCACTCATGGTTTTTCTTCGAGTACATCAAGTAATTCAATCAATCGCGTTACACCTTGCAGTAGTATTCCACCAACCCCTAAGGCAAACCAAACACCAATCACAAAACCCCAGTGGATAGGGGCAGCGAAAAATTCCTCTCTAAACCAGAAGGTATGTCCCCATTCATTGAAGCCAACACTGACCAGAATCATAAAAGGCCCGAATACAGCCAGGGTCAAAGGCAGCGAAATCCCTTTTGCATAAAGTGGTAGACGTGTTCTAGCGTATAACCATGCACAACCGCCCAAGATTACATACATCGGAAAGTTAAAATAAAACTCGATGATATGGTTTGCTGTGAAAGGTGTATCGCGGATAGCGACCTGATGCCAGGAATTATCCTGTTCGGCGAAATAACTGCCCGCCCAATACACGGCAAAGGTGTAGATGCTAATCCACATGGTCAAGGTAAAATACCGGCGGATTTCTTCCTTGGGTTCGAGCTTATCCAGGTTCTTGTCCCTGGAAAACCATAAATACCCCCACGATATACTCGCAAAGAGCGTGACGAATGTGACATTAAAGTTGAACAGCCGCATCCAATAAGTTTCAAAAGCGGGTTCAGTTGAGTCCAACCCTGTGGAAACGCCGAATGCTCCCTGATAAATGCGGAACCCCATATAGATGACGGTGAGAATGCCAAATGCCGAAAGATAGCGGTATAAATCCTTCAAATACCAAGGTGGCATTTTGGCTTGACCAGCTATTACACTTATTTGTTCGGTAGTTGTAGCCATTTTGATAACCTCTTAGGTTGGTAAGTTAATTGAATTTTGGGATCACAGCAGAAGTGACACTGGAGATATAGCGTTCACCATCACTGTCAAAGAAAAAGACCAAACCGCCGATCCTGCTGTCCGCATCGTTAATCAGGCCGTCCAGACGCTCCGATTCCCAAGCGGCATCCTTGGCGGCTAAAGTTAATTGGCGTTCCTCACCAGGTTTTATTGGTGCTGGATTATCCAGGGACAATCCTTCCTGCACGACTGTGCCATCCGTATTGCTTTGGTCAGGTGCAGAAACCTCTTTATTGAGAAAACGTACACCGCCGGTAGCAAACTCACCGATCTGAATGGGTTTGTCACTGCCATTCTTGATTTTCAGGGTAAATGTCATTGCCCTCTCCGGCACGCGGTATTCGGCCCGTACGGTTTCTACATCGACCACACCGGTATTCACCTTGGCCGATAGCGGTAAAATTTGGTCCAACGAAGCCTGTAATGGAATCGCTTTGGGATATGTGTTGACCGTCATCGTGTAAAATACAAACACCAGTATGGGCACGCCGATTAAAATTGCCTTACCTATTTTTTTGTCCATTGGTGTGACCAGTTCTTCTTCCAAGCCCGCTTGTAGCATACGGTAACGGGTAATAAATAACGGCCGCCGAACCCACCAAAGCAGCCAGACTGTTCCCAGTAAAGCCCAAAAACTGTGCCAGAAAATACCGTTGCTCAAACCGAAAGTTTCCATATTGACCAAAGCGCCATTGATGGTTTGGATGTTGTTGCTAAAATCGTCGGCATCCCCGGTAATATCCAGCCATGCGCCAGGCCCCATTACTTGACCGGCATCCCGCAGGTTAAAGAAGGGATGAATGTGGTAATGACCCGGCAAGCGCCCCTTAAGGACAACCTTGAAGTCATAATCGCCGCCGGGTTGCAAGGCCACCGAATTCATATAAGGTTTGTCGTTTAAATAGCGTTCAGTGCGGATTAGCACCGGTCCGGGTGTTGAAATATTTAAAAACGCCGCATCCGGTTTGGGCACACTGATTGGCCAATCCTCCGCCACATGAAATTTTCCAGTCACGGTGACTTCATCATTGACATTGAACTTTTGTTTGGACCATTGCACGTCATACCATTGGATCGTACGCATTCGGACATAGGGCTCTAGGTTTTTTTCCCCGTGCGCCATGACGGGTTGGAGTGTTAACATGTACGCCGAAAATATGAAGCCTAGAAACAACAGCCCCTTCAAGAGCATTTGATGGTTCCCTTCGACAGCCTCTGTAAGACCGGCAACTGGTTGAATCTGCTTTGTGTGAAATCCTTTTATCAAAATTGTTTTCATCGTCTTATCCTCCATCAGATTCTTTTAAGATAACGGGTCGTAGCTAACCACTTACCGATATGCCACCATAAGGTATACATCAAGGAGCATAACAAGGCGGAGCAGAACGCCGACAGCGGGCTCGCAATTTGACCGTAAGTCCGTAATGTCCCGCGCTCAATAATGCGAAGATATTCCGGCATACCGGTTCGGATATACTGAAAACCGAACATATCAGCTACTGTCAACTGGCTATTGCCTGCTTCAACAGGGACATGAAACATGCCAAAGATAGGCCAGTTACTGGGGTAAAATAGTAATGCGAAAGCAGCGCCGCCGAAAATCGCGGTAACCGTCAAGCTGTTGCTCAGCATCAAGACAACATCCAAGACCAATGCGCTGGGCAGCATGGTAGAGGGCATCACCATGTTAATGGGAAAATAATTCCATAAGTGGTAAGCGAAGATGCGGGCAATCCAGGTGCCTATGGATAGGCAAGCCACGCAGAGAGTGGCTCCTAACGGCAATCGGAAATTAGTCCACAGCACGGCTTGTACCGCCGCCGGAAAGGTAATTCCCATAAGCGGCGTAACCAGCGGCCACCACTGCCGGTCTTTCCAGTCTATCCAGAAGTCCCAATCACCGACGGTTAAGGCAAAATGCAGATGAAAGGAGCCGATAAATAAAAACAGCGCCAATACCAGGATCAGATAATCGTAAGCACGGGTGATTCGTGCCTTTTCTCCGGTATAGGGTCGAAAAATTTGTTTTGCAAGATTTGCAGACATAGTTGTATCTCCTGGCGTGAATCATTGCTGGATAAAGGTTTTGTTATCCAGAAAAATTGGCGCAGCGGAAACATGATCAATTAGCCAGTGAGGGGGAATCAACTCAAGTATTACGATGCGCCTGGGACATACAGTAGTGTAAAAATAATGCGTTGTTAAATGGTTAAATTTCATGACGCTATTGAAATAATTAATAGTCACTGTTTTTAAACTTTCAGTTACTATAACGCCCAAGAGTTATCGTCTGGCCAACAACTAATAAAACCCTTGATGTCTAATTTAAGAACATTTGATCTGAATTTATTGGTGGCATTTGATGTGTTGATGCGCGAATTAAATGTGAGCCGTGCCGCGGAACAGATGTTTATTACGCAATCGACGATGAGTCATATATTGCATAGACTGCGTCAGCAACTGGATGACCCTTTGCTGGTTAAAACGCCGACCGGCATGAAACCGACAGAAAGAGCGCTAGCCTTAATTACGCCGGTCAGGTCTTTGTTGGCTGAGATGGAACAACTCATTCAACCCCCAATGGAATTTAAGGCTGACACGAGTCAGAGGCGCTTTGTCCTTGCCGCCACGGATTATATGGAGTTGCTTTTAATCCCTGAGTTATCCAGAAACATCGGACACATTGCGCCCGGCATCAATCTTCATGTTAAACGCACGGAATCCTCATTCCCGGTCTCACAATTGGAAAGCGGTAGCTTGGATGTAGTACTTGGTTTCGCATCGGTGTTAAATCCACCCGGTCATTTACACTGCCAGCCTTTATTTAGCGACTGTATGACCTGTGTGGTTAGACAAAACCATCCGCAGATAAGACAGGCGCCGTCATTAGAGGAGTATGTGGCTGCTTCTCATATACTGATCTCCAGAACGGGAAGCAACGTGGGCGAAGTCGATAAAAAATTGTCGGAACTGGGCCTGGAACGACGAATTCAACTTATTGTGCCGCACTTCCTTTCAGCGCCTCTGATAGTCGCCGAAACCGATATGGTCCTCTCGCTGCCTTATAGAATTGCCGAACAGTTTAAAAAACTGGCGCCCCTGGAAATATTTCCTGTCCCTCTCGAGCTTCCGGCTTACGATTTAGTGATGATCTGGCATCTGTTGCGAGACAAGGATCCTGCGCATCGTTGGCTACGCCATAAAATCATGGCGATAAGCCAAACGATAGCCGCTCATGAAATTTAATTTATCGCCCAGGCAACCCGGCTGCCAAGGATTTTACTTTTAATAAATAAAAGGGCGGTTTTGCTTTCAATACACCGCCGTTAAGCGTTGCTGACTGATGCAGCCGATTAACAACCGCAAATAATTGTCCCGCCGGCCCAAAGCTGAACGAATCCACCCACGACAGGCTGGGGCACTGAGCAAGCCGTCGATATGTTCTATCAGGGGAAATTACGCCAATAGCATTTGCCGCCAATTCACCCAGATAGATATTGTTATCCTTGTCGATGGATATTCCATCCGAAATCGGTTTATCACTGTAACGTTGCACATGGTTCGCCAGGCGCTTGGCATCCAAATTCTCGTTTGCCAAATCGTCCGCTTTTATCCGGTATAGACTGTGTCCGTGCATAGGGCCAAAATAAACCCACACGTTATCCAGGTCTTCAGTAATCGGGTTAACCCCTATACGCGGTCTTAACCGCTTTCCGGATTGGTCTTTGACTTGAATGGCTACTCCATCAACCAGCAGATCGATATCTTCAGGAATCACGCTCTTATGTCCTTCAAGCACTCGTCTTGCTGTTCCCGTATTCAGATTGACAATAATTAATGCCGCATTGGCTCCACCTGCCGGATCACTGATATAAATATGATTGCGCTGGGTATCGACTGCGAAATCGTTAACAAATGCATCCTTAGGCGTTATCGGCGACGGCAGATTGATAACCTGATGAAGTTTATTGATTCTAGTGTCCCAGCCCACCAGCTTGGGAGTTACACCGCTACGCATCCCATTATCCAGCATCCATACAATGCCGTTTGCATCAGACCGGATACCCAGCACCGAATCGAGTTTCAGTTCTGCTGTTGAATCCGCAGCCGCTAATTCTTGATTAGGGAACGGCACCAGTGCTTTATTTTTATACTCAACGACTGTGTATTTCGGTTGATAGAACTGATGCATACTCATTATGATCCGACCGTTATCCATAACAGTGACATTGCCTGGACCTGAATCTAGCTTGGCGACAATGTCATAATTTGATTCGCTACTGTTTGCAACTTCGCATGCAAACAGCAATAAAATGGCTATAAGTTTACAGAGGATATTCATAAATAACTCCCAATTGAAAAAAGATTCATTAACACCTTAATCCATCGAAGGATGGTCTGTTAAATGATCATTATTCATAGCGGTATTTATAAATTTAATAGGGTGGTTTAGAGCAGTTAAAGCTACCCTATGAAGCATAGATTATGAAGTTCTGGCCAAATCCTTTCATCTAGCTAGGAATAAGGTCGTTCTGGGTGTTTGACTGTCGATCAATGGGCGGCCGAATGACCGCAATAGAAGGTTGACCAGCCGTTCTATGAAGAATTTTGGCTGTCTCTTCGTGGCCGATTGTGTTGAATAAGTCGGTTTTTATAGACTTTTCCAACACAATCGGCCGACAGACGTCTGTCAGCGACTTGTATCTCCATAACGCCTTGGCCGGTAGTTTTTTGATGTCTGGCCGCTGATGCCATCATTCATATCGGTTTTGTCTCGATCGAACAAATCGAAGCTTAGTTTTGAACGTGTAAGCCTTAATGATGATTTTTGAACACCCACTCCCTGATAGCATTTTGGAGCCTAATTAATAGAGTATATCCGGTGAAACTCCGGTGGCGAAAAACAGAGTTCTTTTTCCGGTACTATTCAGGCACCGGAGAAGTTGCATGGAAAGGTCAACTAAGCAGGACTTACCTTTCTCCTGGTATTCGGCTTTCAACACAAACATAAATCGATCTGCGGGGGAGGCGAGCGTCTAATCCGCCACTCGCATTATGTGTGCATCCGCCTAGGGAGTAAAAACTGTTCCGATAAAGTGAACCCGGCGGTTTTGCCTCCGTCCCTGCTCTCCGCTTGGGACTGTTGAGTAAAAACTCATGACTGAATCTGTCGGTGGTGGTAATTGCTCCACTAAGAGGGCATAAATGATTTATTCCTTAATAATTGACTCCACAGTGACAGGTATTTTGCTCAATATTTACCATCATCAAACCAAAAGCTTTTCAATTTTTCGTTTTGACGCAGTCTGGGCCGATTGAAGCCATTAGCTGTCAGGATTAGTCAAGGATGGGAGAAAAACCTACCCACCTTTACTTGAAGAATGATTGTTACATTTGTGATTGCAAAAAATTTTGTAATCCAATTTTATCAATCAATTCAAGCTGTGTTTCCAGCCAGTCGATATGCTCTTCCTCGCTTTCCAGAATATTTGAAAAGAGTTCACGGGAAACAAAATCACTGACCTGCTCGCAATAGTCAACAGTTTCTCTGAGCAAAGGGACTGCAATTTGTTCGAGCTTTAAATCACAGCTGAGCATTTCCAGTGGATTTTCACCTATCATCAGTTTACCTAGATTTTGCAGGTTAGGCAGACCTTCCAGGAATAGAATTCGCTCAATGAGCTGATCAGCATGTTTCATTTCATCAATCGATTCGTGATACTCCTTTTCGTTAAGTTTTTGAAATCCCCAATGTTTGTACATCCTGGCATGAAGAAAATACTGATTGATCGCTGTTAGTTCGTTTTCCAGCGCTTTATTCAGGTAGTCAATGACTTTTGCGTCGCCTTTCATAGAAGTGTCTCTTATCTAATCGTTAAAGAATGGGGTAATTTGTTGCAACTGGTGTTGGTTCCCAGCTTAAGTAACGCCGTAATCTCTTTATTACATTTTCCACAATCCTTACCCACGCCGAAACAATGAATTAGCTGTTTACGTGTGAGACTATGAAAGAATTCAAAATGCCGGAAACTTGCCCTATGACTGCTTCCGGCATTTTTTTTGAAAAATGGTCAACAAGCTATGATTTTATCTGGAAAGTTAGCCCATTATTCAGCTGGGCTCTAG
>JBAQEN010000795.1:0-2600 GCA_049286765.1 Methylococcaceae bacterium | reverse complement strand
GTCATTAATTAAGCCGAAAGGCAGTCTGACATAAGTTAGTTGCATTTTCGAGAATCAAGTTGTTTCCTGATAGGGCCATAGATGCGCTAAGGAGCGGAGCATATCATTCGAGTCATTCATTAACATGAATGCTAAATTCCCTCGAACACGCCCATTAACTGGATAAATGCCCAGTTTCGAAGTTATGACAAATCGAATGAGACTAATCGGCAACTTGCTGTGCCCAGTCATGTTTAATGGGATTCCAGGAATATAATCCACAGGCTTATTAAAATCACGCTGATTTACCAAGCCGCGCATAATAAAAGCCGTCCATTGCCGATTCGCCGGTCATAATCTGCCTGCCATGGCTCCCGGCGAAGCCCCAGGCTGCATCAATCGGAAATTCAACTGCATCGGGATGTTCCGCTAAGAAGGCATCGATCTGCTGTTCATTTTCCTGCTTCAGGATGGAACAGGTTGCGTAGAGCATTACTCCACCGGGAGCTAACAGCGGCCAGACGGCGTGCAGGATTTTTTTCTGCAAAGCCTGCAACGGCTTGATGTCCTCGGCTCTGCGCAATAACTTGATGTCAGGATGGCGGCGGATAACGCCTAAAGCCGAACATGGCGCATCCAGTAAAATCCGGTCAAAAAGCTGATCATCCCACCAGTCTTGAGGATTTGCCGCATCGCCCACCACCAGCGTGGCTGCTACTCTTGAACGTCCCAGATTTTCAGTAACTCGCCGCATTCTGGATTCGTCTATATCAACCGCCACCAATTCTTTCAGTTGAGGTTGATGTTCAAGAATATGGACGGCTTTACCGCCCGGAGCGGCACAAACGTCCAGTACCCGATGACCGGGTTGAACAGCCAATAAACCGGCTGCCAATTGTGCAGCGGTGTCCTGAACAGAAACCAGTCCCTCTGTAAATCCAGGCAATAAGTCAACCGCTACCGGTTTATCCAGAATAATCGCTGAAGGGCAAAAATCGACGGCTACCGCCTCTATGCCCTGATCGTTTAACTGTTGCAAATACGAATCCCGGCAAATACGCGCCAGATTAACTCGTAAAGCCATAGGTGGTTGCCGGTTGTTTTCCAGCAGGATTTTTTGCGCCTGCTGCGGCCAATCCTGCTCAATTTGCTTGATTAACCAATCAGGATGGCTAACAGCGGCAGATTGCACGTTATCGGCTTTTTGCTCAAGACTATCCTGTTCTCTCAGATAGCGACGAAGCAGCGCATTAATCAGCGCTTTGGCCCACGGTTTTTTGCGCGCTGCCAACACGGTTTCAGAGACTGCTGCATGAGGTTTTACCCGCATATGGCTAAGTTGATACAAACCGGCTAAAGCCAAGGCCTTGACGTTCATGTCTTTTATCGGTTTATCCAGTAATTCACTTAGGATAAAATCCAGACGATGATAGGTTCTGCAAACGCCATAGCAAAGCGCCTGAATGAAAGCTCTGTCCTTGCCGGATTCAACCGCCTGTAAAGCAGTTTCCAGAGCTACGGTTAACGACTGCCCGTCTTGTAAAACCCGTGACAATACACGAGCGACAATCAGTCTAGTCTTCACTGAATTTTCAACCTACGACTGCAAGGATGCAGGAGGTAGAGCAACGCCGGAGCAGTTGCCGAGCTTTACGCCATTAACAGCATGAGCATTAAGAAAAGCCTGAATGGTCATACGCTTCCCCCCCGGAAGCTGCACTTCATGCAGACGTAACATCCCTTTTCCGGTTGCCACATCCATATGTTTATTGTCACAACTCACAATTCCCGGCTCCAGATCAGTATCGGCAGCAATTGCTTCAGCCTGCCAGATTCGTAAAACATTGTCCTGATAAAGCGTCTGCGCCACGGGCCAGGCATTCAAACCTCTAATTTTTAGAGCTATCGTGCTCGCTGATTGCTTCCAGTCTATGGCCGCCTCGCTTTTCGTCAATTTTTCGGCGTAAGTCACCAGAGTTTCATCTTGTGGCTCTGCGTGTACAGTCCCCGCCTCCATTTGTGCCAGCACTTTACTTAAGCCTACCGCGCCCAGTTCGGCTAATTTATCATGTAAATCGCTGGCGGTATCGTTGGCGCCAATGAGGTATTCTTCCTTGTGTAGCATATCACCGGCATCCAGTTTACGGACTATCTGCATAATGGTTACACCGGTTTTTTCATCACCGGCCATTAATGCCCGTTGGATAGGCGCAGCGCCGCGCCAACGCGGCAACAAGGAGCCATGAACATTGATACAGCCAAACCTGGGCACATCCAGTACAGTTTGAGTTAAAATCATGCCATAGGCGACCACCACGATAAGATCTGCATTAAATGATCTCAATTGCTGTAATTCCTCATCAGCCTTCAGGGTAAGCGGCTGAAACACGGGTATTGCGTATTTTAAAGCCAGCTCTTTAACCGGACTGACGTGCAACTTCCGCCCTCTGCCAGCCGGGCGATCAGGCTGGGTATATACGGCGCATAATTCGTGTTTGGAAGCCAGCAGCATTTGCAAGCTGGGTACGGCAAAGTCCGGAGTTCCGGCAAAAATAATCTTCATCCTGGAAACCTCAGTTGGACGGAATGGAGTGTGCGGTTTTTGCGGTGCAGGGCAAGCC
>JBAQEN010000794.1:0-2686 GCA_049286765.1 Methylococcaceae bacterium | reverse complement strand
AACCCCGCTCCTATTCCTGTGGTGGTGTAAGCGTTAATTTTAAATCGGGTCCAATCTGCCTGACGTCACAAAGCTTTAAATTTTTTTTATCAACCATACTCTGCAAACCCGGCACGGAAAATAATCCGCGCCCCTCGTCTCCCAAAATACACGGCGCCATATAAACGACCCATTCATCAACCAGGCCTTCAGCCAGTAAAGCCCCATTGAGTACAGGACCGGCTTCAACCAGCAGCTCATTAATTTTCTGTCCTGCCAAAAAATTCATGACTTCATGAAGATCAAGGTAAGCATCTTTATTAGCCAGCCTGTAAACTTCAAAACCGGTATCCTCCAAAGTTTGCCGTTTGTAGTCATCGCGCGAACAAGTCAAAATCAGGCTGCGCCCTGGCAGTGATGCCATCCGAGCCGTAACCGGCATGTTCAATCTTGAATCGAGCACGACTCTGACCGGTTGCACAACATCCCAATCTACCCGCGCATTCAAAGACGGATCGTCCGCCAAAACGGTATTGATACCGGTTAAAATAGCCGAACTTCCGGCTCTTAATTTGTGCACATCGGCTCTGGCTTCAGCTGAAGTAATCCACTTGCTTTCGCCCGATGCCATCGCTGTACGTCCATCCAGACTCATAGCCAGTTTACTGCGTACAAAGGGGCGATTTTCCGTCATCCTTCTAACAAAACCGGGATTTAATGCAGCGGCGTCTTCTGCCAGGACACCACAACTTACCTGAACCCCGGCCGCTTTAAGTTTCTCCAGGCCACAGCCTGATACCTGCGGATTGGGATCCTGCATGGCCGCAACCACGCGACTCACCCCGGCTTTAATCAGTGCATCGCAACACGGCGACGTCCTGCCATAATGACTGCATGGCTCCAAAGTTACATACGCTGTCGCGCCTTTAGCGTCTTGCACTTGTTTTAAGGCTTCAACTTCGGCATGACCAAAACCGGCTTTCTTATGCCAGCCTTCAGCGATAATCACATCATCCCGCACCAAAACACAACCTACACGCGGATTGGGATCAGTTGTAAAGCGCCCTCTTTTTGCCAATTGAAGGGCTCTCGCCATATAAACCGTATCTTGCCGCGCTGACATTATTTGTTTTGCAAATCTGCAATCATGTCTGTGAATTCACTGACATCCTGAAAACTGCGGTAAACCGAGGCAAACCGCACAAAAGCAACGTGATCCAAAAAACTCAACTCCTTCATGACTTTTTCACCTAATTCCTGGGCAGATATTTCCCTTTCACCTTTCGCCATCAAATCCTTTTTTATCCGATTGATTGCATCTTCAATAGCATCACTATCAACGGGCCTTTTTTCCAATGCCTTGAGCATACCAGAACGCAGTTTGTTTTCTTCGAAAGGCTCACGAATTCCATTGCGCTTGACGATATGTGGCATCGTTAATTCAGCAACTTCAAATGTGGTAAATCGTTCCTTGCAAGCATTACATTCACGCCGGCGGCGAACCTGATCCCCTTCATTAATTAATCTGGAATCAAGAACCCGGGTATCTTGTGCTGTACAAAACGGACATCGCATAAAACTTAAGTCACTGTTTTTATCTGCCGAAAACTCGGCCTTTATATTAAAAACTGCTAATTTTATAACACTTCACACGTTTACCTGTATTTTATTTTTTAACAAAAAATTCTGATTTTGGGATTTTAATATGAGCCAGCTCGTTTTGTATGGTTTTAAATACTAATCTTTAAGGACATCTTAAAAAAATACCCCCATCACACCGCGATTTTTGGCGAGAAGCAATAGCGCTGAAATGAGATAATTACCGTGAGTCCACTGACAGGGAATCGACCCATGAAACACCGCCAGCCCGGATTATTCGACGTAGAAGAACGCGCCGCGCAACTGACCAAAATGGGTGACCCATTGGTGGGATTGAAAGCCAGGATAGACTGGGAGGCATTTCGGCCTGAACTTAAACGAGTGCATGAAAAGGATAGAAAAAGCCAGGCGGGCGCCAAGCCGTTCGATGTCGTGCTGATGTTCAAGATTTTAGTGCTCCAACAACTGCACAATTTATCGGATGATGGCATCGGCTATCAGATTCGGTATCGGTTCAGCTTCATGCGTTTTCTGGGTTTGCAATTAGAAGATCGCGCCGGATTCGAAAACGGTGTGGACGTTTCGCGAACGGCTTAAAAATCTAGACTTGGGTGAGGTGTTGTTTGCCCGGTTCCATGAACTAGAGTCCGTTGGGTAACGGCTTTATCGTTGCCCAACATTATGACGGCCGGAATCGAGATGCCGACGGGTTTACCCAACGTCATCGAAATATATCTTCATAGAAATGTCGGGCACGAAAAGATGTGCCTGCCTGAATCTGATATTGACCGGCTGAATTCAACCCCAGTCAGTAAAATTTGTATTTTGAACCAAAATAAGGCTTAAACGGACGGTCGATCGAATCATTAGACAGACCGTATCGAAATGTCTAATGGTTGCATACTCAGTAGATCGTCAACTAAATTTTCAATGTCAGTTGTATCATGAATGTCCGTCACTGAACTAATCTTCACTATTGCCTTATCACAAAGCCATGAATCTGTTTCAGTTTTGTTTTCGACTGATATCGGTTTGTTCCAATCATATGTATTCGTGTCAGCCAGAGTCTTGTCGTCAGGCACTCCCAGAAGTAGCACGTGTTCTACCC
>JBAQEN010000793.1:0-2832 GCA_049286765.1 Methylococcaceae bacterium | reverse complement strand
ATTCTAACCGGTTCAAACAACGAAAAAAACAGCTGAAAAACAATAATTTTACTCTCTCACCTGGAAACTTTTCGGTGTTGATAGCTGGAAACTTTTGGATGTTGATTGACACTGTATTTCACATTCGTGCAATTCGGCAAAAAATTTAATGCTCTATGACATACCATTAAGTTAAATAAGGTTACAATGCCCAAATTTAATTTTAAAAACGAAGGCTTTCTTTTGACTGTAAAAATTATTCGAATTGCAACGCGCAAGAGTCCTTTGGCGTTGTGGCAGGCAGAACATGTTGCAGATATCTTGGAGCGGACATTTCCACAGATAAAGACAGAACTGGTTAAAATGGTGACTCAAGGCGATAAAATTCTCGACGCGCCGTTAGCTAAGGTCGGCGGTAAAGGTTTGTTTGTCAAAGAATTGGAACAGGGTATGTTGGATGATTTGGCGGATATTGCTGTACATTCGATGAAAGATGTGCCGGTAGAATTTCCTGAAGGCTTGCATCTGGCGGCTATTTTAGCCCGCGAAGACCCGACTGATGCGTTTGTATCAAATCGTTATTCATCATTAAATGAGTTGCCGCCTAATGCCAGAATTGGCACATCCAGCTTGCGCAGACAATGCCAGATTAAGGAAAAATTCCCTGATGCTGAGGTATTATCGTTACGGGGTAATGTGAACACTCGTTTGGCTAAGCTGGATACCGGCCTTTATGACGCGATAATTCTGGCCTCAGCTGGATTAAAAAGACTGGGCATGGCTGCACGTATTACCCAGTCTCTGGATACGAGCGTCAGTCTGCCGGCAGTTGGCCAAGGCGCTATAGGCATAGAGTGTCGCGCCGATGATGTAGAAATCAATGCAATTTTAAGCGACTTGCATGATGCGGAAACAGGTTTTTGTGTTTCTGCCGAACGGGCAATGAACGCACGTTTGAATGGCGGCTGTCAGGTGCCGATTGCCGGTTTTGCTATTAAACAGGGTGATCAATTATTCATGCGCGGATTAGTCGGCAATCCCGATGGCAGCATGCTGTATCGGGCGGAACGCTCCGGCGCTCTGGATCAGGCTGAAACTATCGGCCAGCTGATTGCGGAAGATTTACTGGCTCAGGGTGCAGATAAAATTCTGCAAGCGATATTTCATTGATCACGATGTTGAACGGGGCGCGTGTTTTAGTGACACGCCCCGCACATCAGGCAGAAAACTTAAGCCGCTTGATCGCAGAACGGGGCGGCTCGGCGATCCGGTTTCCAACCCTGGCTATAGCTGCAATGGATGATCCTTGTCCGATAAAACACACCCTTGCGCATCTGGACAGGTTTCAATGGCTTGTTTTTATTAGCGCCAATGCAGTAACAATGCACAGTTACTATATAGATGGTGGTAAAATAAATCGTTTTAAGTCAACGCGAATAGCGGCAATCGGGCAAGCAACTGCGCAAGCTCTGGCTTTGGCTGGCTTGCCGGTCGACCTGGTGCCTGAAAGTGGCTTTAACAGTGAAGCGCTGCTGGCGATGCAGCAAATGCAGCAAATCAATGGTCAAAATTGTTTGATTGTTCGCGGAGCTGGCGGACGTGAAGAATTGGCAACTACGTTACGTAGCAGAGGCGCAAACGTTGAATATCTGGACGTCTATCAAAGAGTCATTCCCGGCATCGATAACTCACAGATATTTTTACTGCTTGCTCAGGATAAGCTGGATGTCATCACCATTACCAGCGGTGAAGCGTTGCAAAACTTATTAACCATGCTGAGCAAAGAGTATCATCAAAAATTGTTAGCAGTGCCTTTGGTGGTAATTAGCGATAGAATCAGGCAGATAGCTGCCAGGATGGGATTTAAACGAATTGCTGTGACGAATAGTCCTTCAGATAATGCAATTCTTGAAACAGTAATAAAGTGTGTATCAGGGGAAATAGAGTGGCAGAATTGAATGAACAACTACAGCAAGAGCCGAGCGAGACCAAACAAGCACGCCGATCGCGCAGCGGATTCTGGTTTGGCGTTATTATTCTGATCATAATTATTGGACTGGCAGGCGGCGGTTATTACCTTGTATCGCAATTGCGGCATCAACAGGAAGGCTTGGGTGGCGAAGTTAAAGGTGAAATGTCTAAACAGATTGCCGACTATCAGTCCCAGCTTTCAGCCATTCAATCCCAGCTGGCAACCCTGGAGGCCAATATTGCCAGCAAAGATGATCATTTTACTAATACTCTCGCTGATTTCTCGAAGTTGCATAATGAAAAACTGGATAGCACTCGCAAGGAGTTAAATGAAGCAATTGTCCAGGTGCAGCGCCAATTGGGAAAAACCCGAGGTGATTGGTTAATTGCCGATGCTGAGTATTTATTAAGTGTCGCTAATGAGCGCCTGCATTTAATCGGTGATGTTAATACCACACGCGAAGCGCTGGAAGCAGCCGATCAGAGGTTGAGAGAAAGCGGTGATGCAGGAACCTTTAAGGTACGCGAACAGATTGCCAAGGAAATTGCCGTTATCAAAACCGTTGTAGTCCCTGATATTGTCGGCATATATGCCTCGATTCAGACATTGCAAGACCAGGTTGATAAACTGGTATTGTTTTTGCCTTATACAGGCAAGGCATCGACAGCGCCTGTCAAAACAAAGGAGAAACCTGAGAAAACAACAGAAGATCAGGGGGGTCTGCTTGACTCCGCTATGAATCAACTCGAAGATATCGTCACGATCAGACATACAGAACATCCAATCAAAGAAATCCTGACATCTGAAGAAGCGCAATTTATTCGTGAACAGTTAAGACTGAAACTGGAAATGGTGAAAATCTCGCTGGTTCAGCATAATGA
>JBAQEN010000792.1:0-6486 GCA_049286765.1 Methylococcaceae bacterium | reverse complement strand
CGGCGGACTTTGGCGAGTTCATCATCACTACGCTGTGTCACATCCTGATTATTCAACAGATAACGGCCCGATGACGGCTTATTAAGCAGGGCAATAACATTTAACAGGGTCGATTTCCCTGAACCTGACGGCCCCATGACCGAAACATACTCACCTTTGTTAATGGAGATGGTAATGTCATTTAACGCATGGACCGTTTGTTCGCCCACTTGAAAATAGCGGTGTATATTTTCCAGTTGTATCATTTTTGTTCACGGACATAAGCGCCAGCAACCACGCCATCCCGTCCTACAGACAGAACCACTTTATCGCCGGCGTTCAGGCCGGATAAGACTTCAACGGTGTTCCAGTTGGCCAGGCCCGGTTTGAACAGGCGTTCTTCCAATAAACCATCAGTATGCATCAACAAGACCCGGTTATTTTCCAGAACCGCCTCGGCAGGCACTTTGAGCGCTTGCTGCTTACTGGCTATCAAGATTTCAATATCAGCGCTATAGCCAGGCAGCAAATCCTTAATGTCATTCGGATCAGTCAATTTAACCTCCACCTCAACGGTGCGCGCCTGCTTTTCTTTTTCCAGTACATAGGGGGCTATACGGCTTACCGTTCCCGAGCAGCGTTTTTCGGCAAAGGCATCCAGTGACACACAGGCGGACATACCGGTTCTAATTTGCGGCGCATCGACTTCATCAATCGGCGCGGACACATATAAGCAGCTGACATCCAGTAAATCAATCGCTGGCAAAGTTGCAATGCCGGGAGGCGAGGGGGTTACATACTCGCCCAGTTCGACATTGATTTCTGCAACCCTGCCATCAAAAGGCGCGAAAACAAATGTGCGTTCAACAGCTGCCTGAGCGACGTCCCGGTTTGCCTCACTAACGGCAATGGACTCGCGGGATGCATTGCAGGATGCCTGCTGGGCTTTTGCATCGGTTTCTTTTGCATCAAGAGCTTCTACAGAAACAATATCATATTTTTGTTGAAGAGATGCGCGCCGGGCCTCGCGTTCTGCAACAGCCGCAAGCTGACAAATCTGCTCGGCAGTCGCCTGATTAGCCTTAATCTGAAACTCCTGTAATTTTACCTGCGCTTTCAGATCCTTGTTCCATACCTCCATCAGCAATTGGTGTTGCTTGACGCTATCGCCTTCCCGGACATGAAGTTTCGCAACCTGCCCACCTGCCGCAGGCGCCACAAAAGCACGCCGGCAGGCTTTAACAGTACCTACGCGAGTATTGGAAACGGTTTCCCTTACTTCACCTGTTTCAACGCGAACTGTTTCAACATCAACAAACTTGGGCCGTTTACTAAAGAAAAAAAGCGCAGCAATCGCTATAAAAAATATGATGATAACTATTAGTTTTTTATTGCCCATTGAAATCATAAGGTTTGATTGCCGAGAATAAATATGCTTTGTTGGTGCGCCATTTGCCTCCCCTTCAAGCTAAATAATCGAATTATACGTAGTTTCTTTGCAGGGAATTACATTAGTTAGGGTTGATTCAACTCTAAAGCACGGGTTTTTATTTGCAATGCCATTATCGCCGGCGCCTTCTCGGTAGGGTATGCGATCCGCTGAGAAATGAAGTGCATCGTTCGCCCGTGTGGCCACAGGGTTATAAAAAAACCTTGAGTTAATTATTAATTAGGCTAATAATAATATCGAATCGCTACCTTGATGACTCAACTTTTCTTTCTATGAGCGTGCAGTAATGAACATGAAAAGCATATTAACTTATTTGGCCGTATTAATTTTATCGTTTAATGTTTTTGCTCGCGAAGTTCAGGAAAAACCAGAGATTAGTAGGTCTGAGCAAATGTCTTCAGTTGTAAAAACAGCGCTGAACCAGGAAAATTCACCGGATACTCATCTAGCAACTGATATCGTTAACAGCCATACGATTCCTCAATCTTCAGGCGAGAAACCCAGTGAATTTATAACTGCAGTCACTATATATTTAATCATCATTATTGTTTATTCAATTTACGGTTTCAAAGCTAGCTCCAAAAAAGTCAGAAACTGAGTATTCATACACGTAGTTGATTCGATTTAAACATTTTTATTCACAGGGGTTTACCTTCATCGTCTACAAACGATGAAGGTCTTTTTAAGCTCCAATATACGTCCTTTAAAATCCTCAGCTTTAACTATTTAATTTAGCAAATTCTCAAGCACTCTATTAAAGCGGCAAGAAAATTGACGCTCTGTGTCAATGCAACATCTTTGCTTATGGGTTACCATTTACAAAGTGGCAACTATAAAATAATTCTATAGCGTTACTTTCTTTATTCACCTCCCAATGAAAAATTTGGTTCGAAATAAAAATAACCCTCTATTCCACTTGACTCTCACCCGGCTAGCTGTAAATTGTTATTGCTTGATATAACTATTAGGTAATTGAGATTTGTCATTAAATATATAATTTTTGGCAACCTTTATCGTATAGCGTTTTTGAGGTCTTCATATATTCATTTGCAAATTTAATTTTGAGAAATCAACATATTAAAGCCGATGACACAATGAAGTATTGCTGGGTAAATTTTTGTAATGATCGAATCTTGCTTTCAAATAATAATTACAAACCAGGGGGAAAGATGAAACTTGATATTGAGGACAATAAATTTGTTACTTATCTCATGATAGGCATGATGGCGTTAGGATTTGTGGTAATGCTGCTGGTGTAATCGTTAGTTTTCGGCAACCGTCAAGCAAGATCCAATCATTGGGCGGGATAGCAGGAAAAAATCGTACCAGAGAGACGACAGGGTTCGTTCATGCTTGGAAAACCCGTTTAGAAATCTAAATCGATTCCCCTGCTAAGCCATTTCTGCGCTTACTGGCAACCCGCCATCGGCAACCAATTGGATAATGGACCTTCGTTCTGCAATAAGCCATCAGCGCCCATGTAATAAACATGATTATCGGCCGAGGAAACGCCCATGTAGGAGTTGGACGCCGGATAATTGCGATAAGTGTAAACTCCAGAAACCTGCGTAAAAGCCCCTGCCGGAGCAAATAGGCCGGGATAATTTCCTTCCGCCCAAGTGAATAGGCATTCGATATCCGCCGACGACTGATTTAGGAATTTATTGACGATGGTGCGCCCGCCTGAGATAACCAGGTCCGGATATTCCAGTAGTTTAAATTTTTCAAATGGATTGCCACGCACTGCGATAATATCCGCCGGCGCGCCGGGCGTCAGCGTACCCAGCGGAGCCAGGCCCAGATGCTCTCCGGCCTTGGACGTTGCCGCTTTGAACACGTTAACAACGTCTGGAAAATCAATGGATTCTCCGCTGGTCAAATGCAACATCATATGCAATTCTTCGCCATTGATGCCCCAGGGAACGTTGTCATGTCCAATTTCAGAACCATATATAAACTGTGCGCCTGTATTAGGGTAAAGTGCTAATGCATGGCTTACAATATGTGTATTGGAATGAATTCCCATGCCTTGGCTATTCACGCACGAAGCCAATGTATCAATAGTCGTTACGAAGGTAACTCCCTGTTGTACAGCTTGCTGCAATAAGGCCTCATCAATTGCTGCGCACGGCATATGTGCGAATTCATCAACGTCTCCAGCCAGCGCACGTCTAAAGCCTTCGTTTTCACCGACATGGGCGATTACTCGCTTGCCCAGCGCATGTGTCTTGCCCACAATCGCATTCACTATGTCTTGAGACAAAAGGTTCCATGGCGCAGCAGGTACGGGTTGATCACCATGCGGCTGCATCCAGGGCGCGCCTGGCTCACCACCTGGCTCTAATGCAATCTTGATGGCTGTTGCCCCGCCATCGACAAGGCGCTGCACAGCTTCCTCTGCTTCAGCTACTGATACAACAGGAATACCGATTTTGTCGTATCCTCCCTCACCGCCTCCAAACACGTTCAGTGGATATCCACCGGGAGCCTGAATAATAGGGCCAGCGCTTAATAATCGTAGATTGCCTTGACCACCCTCAGGAGCCATTAATGGCCCGCCGGTATCTTGAACGGTCGTTATGCCGTGTTCCAGCACAGTGCCTTTCCTGACGTTTTGGAAGGTCATATGCGCATGTGATTCGATAAATCCTGGCAAAATTGTCGCATTGCCTAAAGCGATCCGATTTCCACATAGCCCGCTTAATTCTTCGGGTAAACCGACTCGGGTGACTTTGTTACCCTCGATTAACACTGCCATATTATCTTGAGGAAAATTGACGCCATCAAACAGCCGATCTGCTGTTATTATTTGACAAACTGGGGGTTCTGGTATTTCTGAGGTCCCTGTGCCATCATGAACTTCGCCCTCGTGAGCGATAGCATTAACACTAATTCCCTGGCTCAATATTATCGTAATCATCAGGTGTTTAGCGCCAAACCAGCGATTTTTACTTTTCATTTTTTCTCCGAATATTTTCATTTGCTACAATTAATTTATTGATTTCATCATGTGGCTTCCTTTTCAGATAGAGAGATGTCTATCTATACAAAGTGTAAAAACATCATGATCAGGCCAACAGAATCATTCAATTTATTAAAGCCTCTCTGTGTTGACTAAGGTCTTTTAAGTTAATAACTATGCCCAAGGATGGTCTTGGCGTTTATGATTCTGTCAATAATACCCATTGAGAGAATTAGTTTCCCTGCCCATTCATATTGCAAAGGTAGTATTTCTTATGCCAGAAGTCGTGTTGTGTGATAGGGCTCACTTTTTGTGTTTTAGTGTGTGATATGCCCCACTTTTATAAGATTTGTTTTTCATTTTTATCGTAAACAATCATCCAAGTGGCTGAAAATTTTAGATAACAAGTCAAGGCGTGATTTGTGCTTGATAATTGGATAGTTCTTAGCCCAAGAAAGAGACAGGTAATGAGGGACGCTCAGCAAATAACAGCTAGACGATGGAGAATAAAAAGCGATGAGTTGCAGACGCAATTGCAACAGCAACAGAATTGTCTGCACCAATCGTTACCAGCAGATGCGGGTGTTGGCTATTCCAATATATTCCAGCTTGATGAAGATTTGAGTTTCATTGAGACTTTCTATACGCCCTCGAAAGACTTGGCTGTTTTAAGTCATATAGATAACCAGGAACCACGAATGGTGGTTACCCTTGGTTTAAAGGGACATTCCTGTTTTTCAGGTAATCGCGGTGATGAGGTTGTTTTTAACGAAGGCTATACTGTTATCACAACATTCAATTCAAGTATGGGTGAGCGGCAATATGAAGCCAATAAAACCATAAAGCAACTGCGCCTTTCCATGAGTAAAAAATGGTTGGACAGATATTTGGGTGAGGTTAAGTCTACGCAATTGTTCAATAAAAGCGGTATTCAACAATTAAGCCATCAACCCATATCTCATCAGGGAATAATGGCTGCACAACAGTTAATGACCTGTAATGTATCGAGCGAAGTAAGACGGATTTTTATGCATGGACAGGCTATGAGCCTATTGGCTGCGGAATTAAGTCATTTATGCGAAGAAAAATCTGAAAATAACAGCAGATTTAATCTAAAAGACCGGGAGATAGCAAAGTCGGCACGAGATATTCTTTTTCATGAATTCAAAAATCCTCCCTCTATTGAGCAATTATCAAAACGTGTGGGAACAAATCAATTTAAATTAAAAAAAATGTTTCATTATTATTTTAATACCACGCCTTATGGCTTATTACTGGAATTCAGAATGAATAATGCCTATCAGTTACTGGAATCCACCCGCTGCCATGTGAGTGTTGCCGCGGATTTTGTTGGCTACAGCCATGCAAGCAATTTTAGTGCTGCTTTTATAAAACATTTCGGGATATCACCTAAATCTATTTCCAAAAAATACTGAATCCAGGTTGTAATGCCTACTTCGGATTCCACTCAGAGATATTCGAGATATTGCCGGTAAGAACTGCCCGCATTCCTCACCTCAAAGACAGCGCAATAGATGTACTGACGAATATCGCGCCATGAAATAAATAAGCTATTTGTTGTATTATTCGAAAAACGCGGTGACTTGGTTACTAGTCGATTATTTTTAACTGCGGCCGGAACCGATGATCAGGATACAGATGAAAAAATGGCCTTGTGGCGCATCCAAACCGGAAAGTAGATTTTCCTTATATTGGAAATACATCACTTTGAATAATAAGTTATAATTAACAGTTTGTTAGTAAAACCAGTAAATCTAAAGCATGTCAGAAATAACTTCAGAACTGCAACGGCGGCGTACATTCGCCATCATCTCACACCCTGACGCAGGTAAAACCACCATCACTGAAAAACTCTTGCTGTTCGGCGGTGCGATCCAGCTTGCAGGCTCGGTAAAAGGGCGTAAGGCTGCGCGCCACGCGACTTCTGACTGGATGGAAATGGAAAAAGAGCGGGGTATTTCGGTGACGACCTCGGTGATGCAGTTTGAGCATAAAGACTGCATTATTAATCTACTTGATACGCCCGGACATGAAGACTTTTCCGAAGACACTTACCGCACGTTAACAGCAGTGG
>JBAQEN010000791.1:0-9806 GCA_049286765.1 Methylococcaceae bacterium | reverse complement strand
ATATATGCCGAAATTAAATCCAACTTTCCGCTTCAAAAATTGCACTATTTTAATGGCTGCGGTTCATCCCCACGGGTGTGGGGCATACCTTGTTGAAAGGCTGCTGCGGCAATCCAGATGTCATTGGTAGGGATTGACTCTCCATTATTTTTTAGTTGATTGAGGATCAAACAGTAATACTCTGCTGTCCCTTCAGCAATACTTTATAGCGTGACTCTAGGCGAATCAAGAAACTGGTTGAGTTCCTGACGATTGATTTTTTCTTTATTTCTCGCCTTAAAACCAGAAAGTAGTTCGCCAATTGATATTGCAGTAATGCCAATATGCGCGACTTGTTTAAGACTCTTAATTATTTCGGCATCACCTCGCATAGCGTGAGAGTAGATATTGGTATCAATCAATAGAGCGTTCATCGCCAAAGCTCATCATCAATCTGAGATTCATTGTCAATTTTCGTCTGAATTTTCTGAAATTCGCTATCAGACCACTGACCAAAAAGAGAATCTAAATCGTGGTATTCCTGGGTGAAATGCTTTTTTTTATGTAGCCCTGTATGCTCTTTTAATACATCAATCACCAGTTGAATAACACTTTTCCCGCTTGCATGCGTCTCTTGTTTTAGTATGGTTGCCAGGTCGGGATCGATTCCGCGTATAGACAGGTTGCTCATGTTTACTTCTTCTAATATGTGAATGCAGTCTGCTTGCATGTTATGAATGCGTTACAGGTTTGTCAACAAAACAGATGAAATTACAGTTGTTTCTATCAGCAAAACATTGTGCTGTTGATAACAAAACCTTAAATCTTGACTGTTGTATTTACGACAACCTACTCATTCGCTTAAGTTAATAAACATTATAAATCAATAGTATATAATAAATTATTGACGTTGGCATGACCTGTGCTTTCACTTTTAGTGAATGTAACTTAGGAGGTCAATACCATGCAATTGCCAGTATTAAACGATGCACCCGCCGCAAAAGGCGGCTGCTCAGCCAGTTCTTGTGGCACTACAGATAATCAAATGGATACGCTGCCTGATTCTATCAGGGAAAAGGTACAGAATCATCCGTGCTATTCGGAAGATGCCCATCATTACTTCGCCCGTATGCATGTTGCTGTTGCGCCGGCCTGTAATATCCAATGCCATTACTGTAACCGTAAATATGATTGCGCCAATGAATCACGCCCCGGTGTTGTTTCTGAGTTGCTGACGCCCGATCAAGCGGTTAAAAAGACGATGGCGGTTGCGGCCACTATTCCACAAATGACAGTGTTAGGTATCGCCGGTCCTGGTGATCCTTTGGCCAACCCCGAACGTACTTTTGAAACCTTTAGACGTTTGAGTGAAGAAGCGCCAGATATCAAATTGTGCGTATCAACCAATGGCCTGGCCCTGCCTGATGCGGTAGAGGAATTATCCAAGCATAATATCGATCACGTGACCATCACGATTAACTGCGTTGATCCCGAAATAGGCGCAAAAATCTATCCATGGATTTTCTGGAACAACAAACGCATTAAAGGTAAAAAAGGCGCGAAAATTCTGATTGAACAACAGCAAAAAGGCCTGGAGATGCTGATTGCCAAAGGTATTCTGGTCAAGGTCAACTCGGTGATGATTCCAGGCGTCAACGATCAGCATTTGGCTGAAGTCAGTAAAGTTGTTAAATCCAAAGGAGCGTTTTTACACAATGTCATGCCGCTGATTGCCGAAGCTGAACATGGTACTTTCTATGGCGTGATGGGGCAACGCGGCCCTACCCCCGATGAATTACAAGATCTGCAAGACAGCTGTTCCGGCGATATGAACATGATGCGTCATTGCCGTCAATGCCGGGCCGATGCCGTAGGCTTGTTAGGCGAAGATCGTGGTGACGAGTTTACGCTGGACAAGATTGAAGATATGGAGATTGACTATTCGGCGGCAATGGAAAAACGCAAGGTGATTCATCAGTCCATACAGGCTGAAATGGACAGTAAACGTCTGGAAAAAGCTGAAAAGGCTCAGCAATTTAAACAAGAGCCTAAGCTCACTACGCGTCCGGTATTGATGGCTGTGGCCACCAGCGGACAAGGTGTAATCAATGTGCACTTTGGTCATGCCAAAGAATTCCTGATTTATGAAGCATCCCCAGAAGGCGTACGCTTTATCAGTCATCGCAAAGCAGATCAATATTGCGGCGGCGACAGCACTTGCGGCGACGGTGAAAGCGTCTTACAACTGACTATCCGCGCTTTGGCAGGATGCGAGACAGTGTTGTGTTCAAAAGTAGGCTATGAACCCTGGGAAATGCTGGAAGCAGCGGGTATTGCTCCGAATGGCGAACATGCAATGGAACCCATCGAGGAAGCGGTCATGGCGGTTTATAAAGAAATGGCGGCAGCGGGCAAGCTGGATGAAAAACCCGAGGCAGCCAGGGCGAGTGCCTAACAGCCGCAGGGTGCGCTTGCGTACCCTGCTTTCTATGCGGCAATCGGTACGCGGTGCGTACCCTACTTCAGGAGTTTGTTATGGCAGTAAAAATTATAGAGTCTTGCGTTAATTGATTTGCGTGCGAGCCGGTTTGTCCAAGTAAAGCCATTTATGAGGCCAAACCGCATTTTTTGGTTGATCCTAAAAAATGCACCGAATGCGAAGGTGACTTTCCGGTTTTTCAATGCGCCAGTATTTGCCCGATCGAAGGGGCGATATTTAATTCACTAGGCGAGGCGATTAACCCGCCCGGCTCATTAACCGGTATTCCACCGGAAAAAATGGCTGAAGCAATGGCTGAGTTACAGTCCCACTAAATGAGGGCACCTCTGATGGCTACTGTCACTTTCTACGAAAAACCCGGTTGTTCTAACAATACCCGGCAAAAGAAACTGTTGGAAGCCGCGGGTCATCAGGTTGTTGCAAGAAATTTATTAACTGAAATGTGGCAGCCTGACCGCTTACGGGCTTTTTTCGGAGCATTGGCGGTACGGGATTGGTTCAATTACAGCGCGCCTGCAATTAAATACGGCGATATAGAACCTGAAAATCTGACAGCGCAAGAAGCCTTAGCGCTGATGCTGGAAAATCCTTTATTAATACGCCGCCCCTTGATGCAAGTCGGCGATAGCTTTATGGCAGGATTCGATCAGCAAACGGTGGACATCTGGATAGGCTTGCAAAAAACCGGGACAACTTCTGATCAGGAGAGTTGCCCACGAACACTTGCACAAGCAAGTTGCGGCCATGAGTAAGCCACCCCTGTTAACGGTTGATGGCGTTCCGCAGGCTGTTGCCTTATCGCCCAGGGTACACTGGATCGGCGCTCTGGACCCTGGTTTACGTACCTTTGACATCATTTTAAAAACCGCTAACGGCACTACTTACAATGCCTATGCGGTTAGAGGCAGTGACGGCGTCGCGATTATTGATACGGTTAAGGATAATTTTTCGAATGATTTTTTTGCCCGTTTGGAGTCAGTAGCGCGGTATGACGAAATTAAAGTCATTGTCTTGAATCACCTGGAACCCGATCATACCGGCGCATTACCCGAACTTATGCGCCGGGCGCCGCAGGCCAGGGTCTATATTTCCCAGAAAGCGCAATCGATGCTCAAAGCCTTGTTAAAACAGGATGAATTCGATTTTACGCCGGTCATTACAGGCGACAAGGTAGCGCTGGGTGATCGCGCATTAGCGTTTTTTCACACTCCGTATTTGCATTGGCCGGATACCCAATGCACTTATTTGGTGGAAGAACAAACACTATTTTCAGGGGATGTTTTTGGCTGCCATTTTTGTGATGCGCGCTTATTTAACGATGAGGTCGGTGATTTTCGTTTTTCGTTTGAATATTACTATGCCCACATCATGCGGCCGTTTAAAGACTATGTAAACCGGGCGCTGACTCTGATTGAGCCGCTACCGTTGAATAGCATCTTCCCTGCCCATGGACCTCTGTTACGAGATCAGCCGCAACGGTATGTGCAGCGCTATAGTGAATTATCGCGTTCCGCCATGCAAAACGAAATCAATGCCGGCGAAAAAACCCTGTTGATCTTTTATATCAGCTCCTACGGCAATACCCGACGCATGGCTGAAGCCATTTATGAAGGCGCAATGGCTGTTGAGCATGTTCGTGTTTCTTTATATGACCTGGAAGGGAGCGAAATAGCCCCCTTCGTGGATTTGATAGAAGGCGCGGATGGCCTGATTTTTGGAACGCCAACTATCAATGGTGATGCGGTTAAACCCGTGTGGGATTTATTATCCTCATTGGCAGTCATCAATCTCAAGTCAAAACTGGGCGGCGTATTCGGTTCTTATGGCTGGACCGGAGAAGCGGTAAAAATGGTTGAGGATCGTTTACGCGGGCTCAAGTTGCGCGTTCCTATTCCGGGGATACGCATCAAGTTAATTCCGACAGATGAAGAAATCCAGCTCTGTCGTGCATTCGGGCAAGAAATGGCTAAGGATCTAATGGGTTTAAGGCAATCTAAAGTGATTGATATGGCGGATCTTGCTTAATATTTTTTAACACATCAGGAGAATAGAAATGGCGAAAGCGTCGATTACCTTTGAAGATATAAACGTTACCGTTACCGCGCCAGCGGGCACCCGGCTTATCGAGATTTCAGAAAAAGTCGGTTCAGGTATTACTTATGGCTGCCGTGAAGGCGATTGCGGCACTTGTATTACGAAAGTCACGGAAGGCTGGAACAATCTGACTGAGCCATCTGTACTGGAAGATAAAGTCTTGCGGGAAAATATGGCAGGCAAACATAATCGACTGGCATGTCAGGCCCAGGTTCTGGGTGGGGCAATCAAGGTCAAACCGGTTTAAAACACACACTTTCATTCTCATGTTTTTGCGTCAACAGTCATCGTTAAGAATTTTTGCCAAGCACAATTCCGCTGGCTGAGCGAAGCCGAAGCCAGCAGTTCGCTTCGACTTCGCTCGGCGAACGACTTATCAGAATGACAATGACGCCTTTGGGTGGGAATGAAAATATAGGAATAGACGTCGAGTGCTTCAGGCGTGGAACGACTCGACAACACATTACACTTATTAAGGAGTCAGTCATGGCATTAGTTACTTTTTCAAACCCCGAATACCGGGATAAAACCGTCTATGCAGTAGCAGGCAGTCATACAGAGACACTGTTGAAACTGGCACGGGAAAACAAAATTCCGATCAATTATGAATGCCAGGATGGAGAATGCGGCACTTGTCTGGTGAAAGTCAGCAGTGTTGATCATAATAAGCTCCAGCGTATGGGTGGGCCCTTAACAGAAAAGGAAAAAGAGGTCTTGCGAGTAAGCGGCAAAATCAGTAAAGAAGAAATGGAGCAAATGATTGTTGATGACCTGCCCTCACCCTGGCGTTTGGCTTGCCAGATGATCGTCAGAGATGAAGATATTCTGGTCGAATATTAACGATGGCTATGGCACTCCAACTTCAGGATGACCGGGAGCAGTTCTATTCCCGGTTAACAGCAAAGCCCATAGTGTCGCCCAATCATGAATGGTTGGCGTGTATGGTAGCCAGTTGGTGTGCCGGGCAAGGCGTTTTGCCTGACTATATGGGATTGGAGTCCGATCAGTTTAAGCGATTAAAAGATACCTGTTTTCAGGATTGTATCCTTCCAGAGCAAGCGGTATCAGGCAGCCAGCTGGATTTTAGCCGTATGCTGGAAAAAGAAGATCTGGTTAATCTGCTAAAGCAATACTGCAGACCTGATACGCTTGAAATGGAGTGGATGATTGCAATTATCGTTGCCGGTTGTCTGGGCAGTGATCATTTATGGCAGGATTTGGGTCTTTGGTCGCGCTCGCAGTTGAGCGCGATGCTACAATACAACTTTCCTGACTTGGCCGCAAAAAATAACAAGGATATGAAATGGAAGAAGTTCTTGTATAAACAGCTGTGCGAAGCGGAAGGCTTGTATTTATGCCGCGCCCCCTCGTGCAATGTCTGTATCGACTATCCCAAATGTTATGGCCCTGAGGAATAGCGAAACTCGCAAAAAATACATGTCACAATTGCCACGGATTCACAGATTCACAGATTCACAGATTCACAGATTCACAGATTCACAGATTCACAGATTCACAGATTATAAATAATTTTAACCTACGTAGGGCGAGTTTCTGCGCGTTCCAGGCCTTGTGGTGGAGGATTGACTTGAATCTTGCTTAGCCAAGGTCTCTTGGTTTGTGATAACGGAAGCGGACATGGGCACATCCGAATTCCGATGCTCTATTGAAGCTTGGGAATGTCGGGCATAAACAGTATGCCCGGCCACTGGCTGACAGCTTCTATCTCCACTTGACTAGTCGATTAAGCACTTTTTGGTCCCGCAAACCACCAAATTATTAGACCGACAACAGGCAGCAGTAAAATCAAAAGCACCCATAAAACTTGCGATCCAGTAGTAGCGCCACTTTTTATGGTGCTGATAATGGCCCAGATGTCCAGTGCAAGCACGATAAAACCTAGAAAACCGCTGACTTGAATATCCATAAGACCTCCTAACAGGTTTGTGTGTAATAAAAAACTATTTTGCCTCATCAGTTTCAGACTTTACACTTAAAAACAGATGAGTACTGTATGGTAACGCACATTGATCAACTTACATCAATTCAATTATTAAGCATTCTTTAACGATCTGTTAATACCTGATATAAGCGAGTGTGTTGGCTGGGTTGGGTCTTTAGCACAATCCAGCCTACAGTACTAATCGACAAATGACGACCAAGTAAGCTTGCCATCAAAGCCTAACCACGCCTTTCTACGATTGGTAAATTTGTTGTAATAATTTGAATTACTGTAGAACTGAAGGTATGGTCTTCCACGGTAACATGAAATGGATTCACGCACCCACAATGAATATTCGCCGCTGGGGTACACAGTAATCGGGCTTACAATTAACCCCCCTTGCAAGGGATGGCACTTGGTAGCGCAAAGATACTCAGGTGTAAAGAAAAGATTCAGGAAATATGTGGAATCTACGAAATCCTGGAAATTCATTCCGCCTCCGGACAAATAGAAGTCGATTCTTGTAGGCTCGTTGTAGTCAGCATTATATTTATGAGACCTTTTTTTGGGTTCTTCTGTTCCTTCCCAGCCGAATGAATGTCCGGTTTCAAGCGTGAGAATGGGTGCAGGATGAGGTAAAGAACTTTCAAGTGACAAAGTGGAGTCAACGAGAGTTTTATACCTGTGCTTTACGTTTGTAGCGACCTTAAGTTGAATCTTGGGCATGGCGTCAATTTTTCTACCTCCATGATAGGTTAATTCAACATCTTCGCTAATATTTACCTTCCAAGGGTCGTCAGGCATGTCGCGGTAGATAAGAGCATGCCGAATTTTGTACGGAATTATTTTTATCTGACAATATGAGACTTCTGTCGTATTGGGCTCATTCTTGAGTCGTAACTGCAAAAGCTTTGCGCCCTGGCGGTTAAGTATATAAATTCGGTCCTGTGATAGTGCGACCGGTTCAATCATTCGTATACTGCAATCGCTTTGCCGCATTCTGGGCACGAAGAAATCGGTGATTGTTGGTAACATGTTTAAATGATGTGCGTGTTTATCGGTGGCTAATGTGATATATGCGACATCAATCGTCTTATAAAAAACCTGATTTGTTGTATATTTTTCATACGCCCAACCGATTTATTGTTTGTATTGGATTAACTTTAAACTAATTGGGCATGACGCACAAACAAAAACGACACTCGTTCTTTTCAAAAAAACCGCATTCCGGGCTTACTTTTGATGTCAGTTCAGTCCTACACTACGTCGTTTAAATGCCCATAAGCCGGTAACGTTCCCAATCGTTTATCTTCCAGTGGTTTGCCTACGGTAAAATGATAAAGACTTTGAAATTGTTCGTCCTTGAACCCCAAAATCTCATGCATGCTGTCATCAAAATAGCAGCCGATTCCTGTGCCGCGATAGACTGCTGCTTCTGCTTCCAGATAGAGCACCTGGCCTATCAGTCCGCATTCCCAGAACAAGCGGCGGTATAGCCACGGTGTTGCTTCGATGGTTTCGCTGAATTCTGCAACCATTCCCAGACTGAAGGCGCTGTCGCTGGCGATAGGTTGATGGCAGGAAAGCGTTTTGGCAATCTGTCTGCAATCTCCTGAATACAGATGATAAAGTGGCAATTCTTCGGATACTTTTTGCCAGTCAAAATCAGTCAGCGTTGCGGCCTGCAATTTTTCAAGAGCATCATCATTTCTTGGCAGTGCATACAATCCGGGAGCTAAACCTTCAACACGATGGACAAAAATAAACAGGTGGATTTTTGACGGCCAGCGCCACAGTTCGAATGCGGGGGCTGTCGGCAGAACGGCGGCCAGCATCCGGTAAAAGTCAGTCTGCGGCATCGGCGGCATTTTGCCGTCAAACTGTTGAGCGCTGCGGCGTTGACGGATGATTTGCGTTGCTGTTAAGGTGCAGGATAATTTTAGTGGGTGCTGCCGGATTTCTTGCCACTCAGGTTCTTCAGTTTGAGGTTTGCTTGCGGCAAAGGCGACTTCGTCAATGACCGGCCATTTATACATATGATAGGCGCGAAGACTGTCGGCTTTTCCGGACCAGGTACCTGATTGGGCATGATTTAAAAGAGCCTTATACTGCGAATGGTCATAATTTGCGCTATTTTGAAAGCCCTCACCCCTGCCCCTTCGACTCTGCTCAGGGCAGGCTTCTCCCGAAGGGAGAGGGAGACAATATCCGCGATTTGTGTTTTTGTCGAATATTGGGCGCGTATTAATCCGGCAAATAATATCGGGGGTTTCCTGTTCGTGGTGTTTGAAATCCCCCCGATCAAGCCCTAATACTTTGGCGATGTCTTCATCCGACCATTCGGCCAGTAATTCAACCGACCAGCCCAGCACCGCCGCAGAATAACGCAATGCTCCCAAGGCATGACCCGTGTCATGCTGGCAATAGCGATAGGCTCTTTCACCGTATTTCCAGGCTTCCCGCCAATGGATTGAAGATAAGCCGATGAGTATGGCGGAATCAGTAAAATTGTCGGAAAACTGACAACGTTGCTCAAGGCTATGGTCGTGACTGACATAGTGGTAAACCCCGGATTTAATGAAGTTATCGCCAGGGATGGTGTCTATGCCGCTAACCCGCCGGGAGCGGGTGCGGTCATTGCCCAGGCTAATCAGATAAGCTTCTGTCGGGTGCAGGTTGCCGCTGGAAGGATTGCAGCGTAATGCCCAGCGGCTTGGACCGAATTGTTTCCAAGCCGACAGACCAAATGCCAATTCCAGCAATAATCCCGCATTAACCAGATTTAAAGGTTGTATCGGTATTGATTCCGGGTTATCCAGATCGGTAAACAAGGGTTCAAGATCAACTCCAGGATGTGGTAGCCTGACAATGTCACAGCCTGAAAAATGCCGGAATTGATCGGGTTGATCTTCCCAATCAATTGATTCGGGGCCCTTTGCGTATCGCTCCAAGCGGTGTTTGGTGCGATTATGGTAATTTAAAACCGTTTCGGTTTGCTTATTCATAGTGAGTTTAATATTAGGGAGGGAAGTCCTCTTCCAAAGCTTAGGTAACTGCCTATTTTGTATTTACCAAAATTCATAGTCAGATATAAGGCTATTTAACACCGCCTCTTGCTGAACGACTACATGGATGCAGAAAGTAGAGCGTTACATGGAACAGTTGCCGAGAGGCTGAAGAAAGGACATTGAAATAAATTACTTAAGTCCCCTCATACCAACCTTCTCCCCCCATGAAGAAGGCGCAGCCGAATGTTGTAGATGGCTTTCCACATTTCTATACTACTATTAA
>JBAQEN010000790.1:0-3013 GCA_049286765.1 Methylococcaceae bacterium | reverse complement strand
GACCAGCACGTCAATTATTACAGACTGGCTGACGGCCACATTGACCGGTCCATCGGAATTAACAACCGGCGCAGGCCCTGCTGCGGACGCCGCGACCGTGACAGTTACCGTCGCCACATTGGACTGGCCAACACTGTTGGATACCGTATATTGGAAAGTCACATCGCTGTTCACAGAACCCGGGGTGTAAGTGATAGCTGTGCCATTAACAACTGCTGAGCCAGAGCCGGCCGGGATCGCCGGCCCAACCAATTGCACAGAGATGATAGGAGCAGCCGGGTTCGCGACATCGTTAGCGGTAACCGGAATATCAAATGCTGGACCTCCCGCCTCTGCCGTTGCGGCGTCATCTAGGGCAAGTGGCACGCCAGCTCCGGGCGCATCGGCTCCTGCTAACTGATTGCGCGCCACGGGGAATGTTCCACTGCCGCCGGCAGTCGATTTAACGGTAACGGTATCCGGCGGTGTAACGACACCCGTGGCTGTCAGGGTCACTTCGGCCGGATCGTTGGCGTTATTAGTTGACACACTCGTTCCGCCATAGCCATCGAGAGTCAGCACTGGCGGCAGTTGATCGGCTCCAAAACCCTTATCGCTGCTGGTCGCAACCACCGTTAGCGTCTGATCAGCGTAATTCGCCGAAGCCGCCGTCACAATATCGATCGCATGCTTCGTGAATAGGCTCGGCGGCGTGTCGGCGCTGTTGATGACTGATATGGGACCAGGCAAATCGCCGTTAGGATTCACCATGCCTTGGGAATAATACTGCCCGAGCGCGGCGGGACCGAACGGGATCATCTTAACAGGCGCTATGTTCGCTGCTGCCGCTGTCAACGAAGGAGTAGGCTGAGAAGGCAATGCCTTGATATCACGGGCGTACACATCAACCTGCGTGCCGGCGGCATCACGTTTGTAGAAGCCGTTGTAGACATCCAGCGGACTGGGGATCGGACTTGCCACAAAATCGTGCAGGCGGCCCATAAGGCTGAACTGGTCAGAGCGAATACAGGTGCCGTTGGCCCCTTGGTCTCCCAGTAAAATGGGAGTGCCGTCGTCGTGGACGCCGCAGATCTCGAAATAGTTGGTGCCGAATGGACTGCCGGTAACGAATTCCGGATTGAGCCCGTCCGAGAGGAATTGAGCACCATTAAGGGTGACCGGTGCGAGTGGCGCTCCGCCGCTGCTGGCGGAGGGTTGCAGGAAAGGCCCGACACGGCTCTGGAGGGCGCCGTCAAACACGCCGCGCGCCACGCCGACGTCTTCGCTGAACACGATGTCACGATTGCCGGAGTCGGAAGCAACGTCAACCGGGAAGGTTTCGACGCCATAAGGATGCGTCACGGTGTAAATACCGGCTTCGGGAACGCCCGCAAATACGCGGATACGCGTGAATGTTATTTGATCACTCACCACCACAGGTCCTACAGAGAAGGCGGCTTCCAGCGCTAGAACCAGCGTGGCTTTCTTGCCTGCCGGCATATCCATCACGGACGTGGCATTAAAATAAAAAGCCTCATCAGGGAAGTTGTTTGGGAAACTGTAAGGAGGATTGGGTAATCCGGGTCCAACGAGCAGACAGGCATTCTGCTGCGCAGCGCCGGGATCACTGGCGTCTGGCAAGCAAAGATCAAGGACCATGCCGTTCAGATCCTGATACCAAAGCGGAAAACCATGTCCCGCTGGAGAAGGTAAGTTAGTTGGACCGACCCGAGCCAAATCGGCATGAGAGGATAAGCTCGTCGCAGCGAGTGCAGCCGCGAGTAATGTGCGTTTTAGTTTCATTCTAACACCTCATTAAGTCATGATTTTGAATTTAAGAAGCAACTTCAATTCAAATCATTTAGTTAAACAACCAGCCTCTGGCCCGTCATTTTCCCCAAACGCGAGCATCAATCCATTAAGTACCATCCAGTAAATTAGCCGGGGGTATTAGCTGTTGAGCAACTACTGCGCCATTAATGATAACGTTATGATTTTATTTGATAAATGACACTTATATAGCAAATTGTGCTAGACACATAAAAGCTATATATTACAAAATTGTAAGCAATAGATTACATAATTGAAGGAAAACCTAAGAATCACGTGAAAAGTCACTGTAATATTTTTGGTACACAGGTAGGGAGAATTTAAGGAAATCTTAAGAATAGCAAGTGGAATACAATAATATTTTGATAGATCGGACGAAAGAAATTAAGTGGCTTGGGCTGAAACGGGCAAGACATTGTGCCACTGAATTGCTATAAAGTGCCGGGGTATAAACGATGTAGCTCAGTAAATCCAGTACCTTGTAAGATTAATGGGCTGTTGTTGGATTTGCCGTTAGCGATTCAAGTCAAGTTATTCTGGAATCCTGCAACAGCGTTGAAGGGGAAGAGATAGGGGGTATGTTTGGATTGATTCAAAACTGTTGCAAAATTGATATCCTTATTCCCCCAGTATTTCGAAAATGATGTCTGAAAAGTTTGTTCAAACTTTGTGAAAAAATAACTCAGTTATTTCAGAGATTCTCCGGGGATAAGGGTGTAATTTCATTCCCTGTAAAAAATCCCGCTTAATATAAATAACCAAGTTATTTTAGCGCGGACTCTAAAACAGGCTCATTTCGAAAAAATTAATATTTCATAGTGCCCCGGATCATTAATCCAATAACATAGCTGTAAACCAACTATACTTAAAAAAATTGCTTTCTTTTATTTAAAATTAGGTACTCTAATAAAAATATTTTGCTGCTGCATCCTGTAAGCGAAACACTATGTGAAGTTAGTCTTAAAGTAACTGAAGTTATTAATATAATAAAAACTCTTATTGCTTTTGATGACCCAATATCCATCACTTTATTTTCGCCGCCTATAAGTTTATGCCTTTAACAAACAATAATCTTATTACTAAACGCAAAGTTATTCTTTTTCAACCGCCGAAATTTGGTGATGTAATTTATACTGAATTAACGGCGCACGATTGGGATGTGCATATTGCCAGTGACCTTCAACAAGCGTCTGATTTATTGGAC
>JBAQEN010000789.1:0-2568 GCA_049286765.1 Methylococcaceae bacterium | reverse complement strand
CACACAGCCCAGGCGAATTGCCGCGCGGACTGTTGCCGACCGTATTGCCGAAGAACTCGGAGAGTCGATCGGCAAGTCGGTTGGTTTCAAAATCCGCTTCAATGATAAGACGCACGCCGAGTCACTGGTTAAACTCATGACGGACGGTATTTTGCTGGCGGAATCGCAAAATGACCCTTACTTGAGTCAATACGACACGATCATCATTGATGAGGCGCATGAGCGCAGTTTAAATATCGATTTTCTGCTGGGTTATTTGAAGTGGCTATTGCCCAAACGCCCCGATTTAAAGGTGATCATTACCTCGGCAACCATCGATCCACAGCGTTTTTCCACACATTTTAATAATGCGCCGATCATTGAAGTGTCGGGGCGGACTTATCCGGTCGAAATGCGTTATCGCCCCATCGAGCAACGCGAAGAAGACGATGACCAATCCGCCGGGAGCGGATTTGCACGCAATGCGCCCGAAGGGGCAAGGGCAGGGACAGCCCTTGATGAAACCACCGACGACTTACAAAATGCGATACTCGACGCGGTTGATGAACTGTACCGGGATTTACGCGGCGACATACTGATTTTTCTCAGCGGTGAACGGGAAATCAGGGAAACCGCCGACTCCTTAAAAAAACACCATCCCACTCAATATGAAATCCTGCCGCTGTATTCAAAGCTCAGCGTCAGCGAACAGGAGCGGGTTTTCAAACCCAAAGGCGGAAAAATACGCATCGTGCTGGCAACCAATGTCGCGGAAACTTCATTGACCGTTCCCGGCATACGCTGTGTAATCGATACGGGTCATGCGCGCATCAGCCGCTACAGCCATCGCAGTAAAATCCAGCGTTTGCCGATTGAACGTATTTCGCAGTCCAGCGCGAATCAAAGGGCAGGGCGGTGCGGCCGGGTTGCCGAAGGTATTTGTATCCGGCTGTATTCGCATGATGATTATCTGGCCAGGCCCGAATTTACCGAGCCGGAAATTATGCGTACCAATTTGTCCGCCGTCATTTTGCAGATGACGGCGTTAAATCTGGGAGATATAGAAGACTTCCCGTTCATAGAGCCGCCTGAAGATAAAATGATCCGGGATGGTAAAAACGTACTGCACGAAGTCAATGCGCTGGATAAGTCCGGAAAGCTCACGGAAATAGGCAAACAGCTGGCTAAATTTCCGACCGACCCTAAACTTGCCCGCATGCTGCTTGCCGCCGGGCATGAGCATTGCCTGACCGAAGTCGCCATTATTGTCTCAGCGTTAAGCGTGCAAGACCCGCGTGAAAAACCCGCTGATAAAATGCAGCAAGCCGATGCCAAACATGTGGCGTTTCGCCATCCTGAATCCGATTTTTTAACGCTGCTAAACATCTGGAATACCTTTGAGGAACAGAAAAAGCATTTGTCCAACAGCAAATTGCGTAAATACTGCACCGAAAATTTCCTGTCTTATATACGCATGCGGGAATGGTTTGATATCCACGCACAGATTATGCAGGTGATAAAAGGCGATTTAAAAATGCACCCGAACACCGATGATGCCGGTTATGAAAAAATTCACCGCGCCTTGCTACCCGGCTTGTTATCGAATATTGGTTTTCGGCATGAACAATACGAATATCTGGGCGCACGCGGTTTGAAGTTTTTTATATTCCCGGGTTCAGGTCTGCACAAAATAAAACCCAAGTGGATCATGGCGGCGGAACAGGTCGAAACCAGCAAGGTTTACGCGCGCAATGTCGCCCGGATTGAACCGGAATGGATAGAACAATGTGCCTCGCATCTGGTCAAGCATAACTATTATGACCCGCATTGGGAAAAGAAAAGCGCGCGTTGCATGGTTTCTGAACGTACTTTGTTGTACGGCTTGACGCTGCAAGCCGGGCGCAAGATTCCCTATGACCATGTCGATCCCAAAGCTGCCAGAGAGATTTTTATTCGCTCGGCTTTGGTCGATCATGACTACTACAGTAACGCGCCTTTCTTTGTTGCTAATCAACAATTGCTGGAAGAAGTGGGCATGATTCAGCATAAAGGCCGCCGCGTTGATCTGGTTGAGGATGAGCAGTGGCTTTATCAATTTTACGATAACAAGCTGCCGCCCGAAATTGTCAGCGGCGTTACGCTGGACACCTGGCGGAAAACAGTGGAACGCGCAAATCCCCCAATCCTTTTTTTAACCCGGGAGGATTTAACGCGTGAACAGGAGGAAAACTATGTCAATGAATGGGATTTTCCTGACAGCAAGAAAATAGGTAATCTGACCATTCCGCTGCAATACCGCTTTGAGCCGGGTCACGATGAGGACGGCGTAACAGCAGTTATCCCTGTGCATCAATTAAACCAGGTATCCCAGGCTTCTTTTGATTGGCTGGTGCCTGGGCTGTTGGAGGAAAAATGTATCGCCTTGATTAAATCCCTGCCCAAGCAAATCAGAAAGCACTTCGTACCCGTTCCCGAAACAGTCAAGCAGTGTCTGGAAATTGAACCCGATTTTAAAGGCAGGCTACAGGAATGGTTGGGCAACCGCTTAAGAAAATTGACTGGTGAAGCGATTCCGCTGAATGCCTGGAA
>JBAQEN010000788.1:0-4317 GCA_049286765.1 Methylococcaceae bacterium | reverse complement strand
TTATAATATTAAGGGAACCTCTAAAAATAGCTTTTTTCATAAGATTTATGAATGTAAATCATTGAAAAATATAAGTACCAATTTTTCAAAATTGAATTATTAGAGGTCCCCTTAAGTAGTGCTAATGCTCTGGATTCATGGATTTAAGTTCTGCTTAGTACTAAACCTAAACTCATGGATTCAAGGCGAATCCGATGCACATTGAAACTATACGAAACTATGACTCCAAAATTTACACCTTTAAAAGATCATGATACACCTATCAAAGTTTTGTTTACCGGTTACCTTTGTACCGTAGGCATAGGCTATCTTTTTGCGCTCATTCAGATATTGTTTACACATGGCATGGCTGACGGTAAATTCGGATTGTCTGTTGACGATATTGTTTACAGTTATTACGGTAACCGCTCAGGGACTGTTCTGGAGCAGAAATTAAATGGCTCCATGAAGGACAATGCACCGGAACAAGAACGTTTCAAGATTATGGAGTGGGTTCGAGCTGGTGCCGATATCGATGATTATAAAGATGACGGGATTGAAAAAATAATCGAGACCCGTTGTGTTATGTGTCATAACAAGGAAGCATCCGGCATACCTGATTTTACCGGTATTGACGGATTAAAGGCCTATACTGCACAGGATGAAGGGGCGACCTTCGCGTCATTAACACGGGTTTCACACATCCATTTGTTTGGCATCAGTTTCATTTTTATGTTTGTTGGGCTGATCTTTAGCTTCGCGGAAACGACAACGACTCAATACAAATGTATCGCTATCGGTATGCCTTATGTGTTTCTTATTACTGATATATTGTCATGGTGGTTGACCAAGATTCACCCGATGTTTGCCTGGCTCGTTATTTTTGCGGGTATGGGCATGGGGATTTCATTTATGTTTATGTGGGCCACCTCTATTCTGGAAATGTGGCTGTTTAAACCTGTGTTTATTAATGGTTTCGGCTCACGATATTTACAATGGCGCGATAGCCCGGAAGCATCAATGGCAGACAGGATATGGATCGTGATTAAGACCCTTGTGAGACAGATTAAACCGGCCGCCGCTTTTGTAACCAAACAATGGCTAACCCATGTTTGGCCAGTAATTAAGGGCCTGATTAAAAAGTAGTATGGCATCAGATGGGGGCATTCAAATACGTCGCGCCAATTTAGTTAATATTTACATTGCAGCCTGTTCCGCAGGCATTGCTTATTGAAGTATGCTCTGCGCAATTATGTTTTCGGAATTCGTATAATTACGAAGGGCACAAAGAAGCCGAAAAAACTTCGTGTTCTTCGTGCGCTTCGTAGAGAAAATGTGCTTAATAACATCCTCAACGGTGGCTATATTGAGTAAAGATGGCTAAGGATAATTACCTTGCTTATTGTTGCAGGAATCTTACAGGTGTTAAATAATCATTCAAATCAGCTGCTTCCCACACTTTAACCAGCGGCCTTGGTGACGGTGTCATCCAGTAAAGAGCGAGCATACAAATCGTAAGTAACGCAGACGCTGTCATATTGTTATAGTTGAATAATTTCAGGGCTGTCCCAAACGATTTTTTTAGTCTCCCATTGGATAAATTAACACTGCAAAATTCATCCAGGAACAAATGAACAATAAATCCCAGAGCAATAAAAGAGCCATTTAACCAGGCATGTAAAACATCCCAATGAACAAAATAATAGCTGATGCAAATTATCAATAGGGCAAAAAAGACCGTAGCCAATAATGAATGAAAAACACCACGATGAACTGTAAACTTATTAAACAATGCAAATACGCCATATCGAATGAGCAGATAAGCCATCGCTGCAATTGATAATAAATGGTTTGAACTATATTTACCTTCAAATACCTGTAGCACAGTCGCCACGCCCATTAACGCCAACACAGTAAATAGCAGCTTTACCGGTCTTGAGTTGTTCGCATCCATATCAGGCAGCATACCGCCAACTATGCCCAAAAAAACAAGCCAGGGCATATCAGTGACAACAATCAAGTGTATATTAATGCAAATGAGCGCAGCGCCTGTGCTGGCAGCGGCTGCGATAGATAAGTGGGTGTTAAAATTGGCCATATAAGACAATAAACCTTTAAAAGTTGAGTAAGATAGAGCCTATGACGTCATATGTCTATAGCCAGCGCAACGCGCTATAATAATTGGTCTGTAAACCGTGCTCAATTATACTCAGCCTAAAACTTTCAATAATCCGTATAAAATATCAATATTTAAAATCTCATGACCAAATTATTAAGCTGTTTTAAAGCCTACGATATCCGTGGACGCATTCCCGATGAACTGAATACAGATATTGCCTATCGCATAGGCAGAGCCTACGCAGAGAGTATCCAGCCCGGTAGCGTGATTGTCGGACGGGACATACGGCTGTCCAGCGATGAAATGGCTGCCGCCGTCATAGAGGGCTTAAATGATGCCGGTGTTAATGTTTATGACATTGGCTTGTGCGGCACAGAAGAGGTTTATTACGCGACTTTTGCCTATCAGGATGCAGGTAAGCCGATGGATGGCGGCATCATGGTAACTGCAAGCCATAACCCTAAAGATTACAATGGTATGAAGCTGGTGCGTGAGCAGAGTAAACCCGTTAGCGGCGATACCGGATTGAACGACATCAAACAACTGGCCGAAGCTGACAACTTCGCGGCGCGGGTCAAGTCTCGCGGCAGCGTTAAGCCTATTTCAATTGGCGCAGACTATACCCGGCACTTGTTAGGCTACATCAATCCAAAGGCATTACAACCGTTGAAAATAGTTGTCAATGCCGGAAATGGGGCAGCGGGTCATATTATAGACTGGCTGGAAACGGCTTTAGAGCAGACCATGACAAATGCAGTGGAATTTATTAAGGTGCATCATCAACCGGATGGTCATTTTCCGTATGGAATTCCTAATCCGTTATTGCCGGAAAACCGTGCCAGTACTATCTCAGCGATAATAGAGCATGGCGCGGATTTGGGCATTGCCTGGGATGGTGATTTTGACCGCTGTTTTTTATTTGATGAAACAGGCCGTTTTATCGAGGGTTACTATATTGTCGGTTTACTGGCGGAAGCGTTTCTCAAACAAAATCCGGGCGCAAAGATAGTCCACGATCCGCGTTTGACCTGGAACACGATTGACATCGTTAATAGTCTGTCAGGAAAAGCCGTGCAAAGCAAAACCGGTCATGCCTTTATCAAGGAAAGAATGCGTAAGGAAGATGCCGTTTATGGCGGCGAAATGAGTGCTCATCATTACTTTAGAGATTTTTCCTATTGCGACAGTGGCATGATTCCGTGGTTGCTAGTAATTGAACTCATGAGCAAAAGCGGTAAAAAGCTGTCCAAACTGGTCGATGACAGGATGCGGCGCTTCCCGGCCAGCGGCGAGATCAATCGCACGATTGCTCAGCCTGAGGCAGCCATTGAACTGGTGCGTAAGCATTATCAGCAGGATGCACAACAGATTGATTTTACCGACGGCTTAAGCATGGAGTTTACTGACTGGCGTTTTAATTTACGCTGCTCTAACACCGAGCCACTGGTTAGATTAAATGTGGAATCGAGGGGTGACGAAGCCTTGATGCAGATGAAGACTGAAGAGTTGCTGGCGTTGTTGGCGGGATAAGGATTTGTTGCCACTAAGTCAAGGCATGATCATGAATGCGGGGGCGACTGAAGTCGCCCCACATCAGCAATATTTCTGCTGTTTTCGGGTAATCGAGGGCTAGTAATTAATGGCGTTTGCCATTTCTTCCTGCTGAAGGCTCTTCAAATTTAACTTTTAAAGGCTTTCCGTGATATAAGTTGCCGTCGAGTGCTGCGATAGCAGCTCTGGCTTCATGGCCTTCCATTCCGATAAAGCCGAAACCACGGCATTTTCCGCTGAATATATCAGCAACAAGTTGAATGGAGCGCACTTTGCCATATTCGGAAAATAAAGCCTGAACAGATTCTTCAGTGGCGTCGCTAGGTAAATTTCCTACAAAAAGTCGTTTCAAAAGACATATCCTAAATTTGGGGGGGTGAGATTGACCGGATAATCCGGTTAGGTCACAACCCCGCATGGTGTGAATGCGGAGTTGGATATTAGATGATAACTTGGCCTAAGCCGCAGTTACATTTGAAGCTTGTGGGCCTTTAGGGCCTGATTCTACTTCATATTTGACAGCCTGGCCCTCAGCTAATGTGCGGTAACCGCCGTCGCTTGCAATTGCTGAAAAATGTACAAACACATCTGCGCTGCCATCGGCAGGAGAAATAAAACCAAAACCTTTAGACTCGTTAAACCACTTAACAGTGCCCGTTGCCATATAA
>JBAQEN010000787.1:0-3426 GCA_049286765.1 Methylococcaceae bacterium | reverse complement strand
GAGCTTACCGAGACCAAGGTAAGGCTGACCACTCAAAAATATGTAATATAGAAATTCTGGATGCTCTTCTAAATAAGGGAAATAAACGAAGCCATCGTGAATACAGCATTTTATTCCAGTTATCATTGGCTTACCAACTGAGCCCGCAATACTTAGAAAAAGTCTTCCAGTATCTAATGGAACGCTCAAGCTTTCCCCTAGTTCAGATAAACGTTGCGTTGTACTTTCTAAATAATGATTATTTGCTGTCACATCAGCAATCCTAACCCATGCATATTCACCTTCATCATCGAAATATTTAGGATCTTGAATTGGTCTAGGTGAGGCTCCCCTAAATACGGGTGTTAATCTCTTAATCGACAACACATGCCAATGCTCAGGTACTTGGCCGAGCCAGTCGATGCCGGAATCTTTCATGGGGACGGTTTCGTCCAGCCCTTTGGGACGGCGCGGGTGATGACGGCGATGCGCTGTTCGTTTAGTTTTTCGATGAGGGCTTTTTTCTTTTCGATGAGCTGGTCGATTTGTTTGGTTTTGTATTCAATAAAATCCGCTATTTTATTCTGCTCTTCTATTAATGGGGCGCACAAATGTACTTGTTTTGTTTTCTCTTGATTCATTATTCCTAATGTTGATGCATTAGAAATCATCTTCATAATCTCATTTTTTACGCAAAGCGAATATGCAAGAAACCTTGGGCTCATTGATTTATCAGGCGCAATAACATTTATCTGTTGATTACATGTAAACTCTCTTTGCGCAAGTGCTACTTTCCCCAAAGTCGCGCCAATACCGACAACTAGTATTGAGCCTTCCCTAAACTTTTTAACAACACCTTCTTTAATAGCTATTGAATTTATCATTCTCTTTGATTCGTCTAGCACTATAGATCCATTAACAAAATCTGCTGGCGTGTACCAAAGAGTATTAGGAAACTCATAATATTCTGAATTACTCGACGGCGGCGTAGTCCCTGTTGAAACCGATTCAGAAAAAAATTTCAACCTTCTAATGTTCCAGCCCTTTGGTATATCTCCAAGCCAATCAACACCAGAATCTTTGTAGGCAGGATATTCTTTATACTGCATCACACCACCACCTTCAGCATATCCAAAATTTCATTTTCCAGGCCTTTGATGTCTTCTTCGATCTCATGCAATGGCCGGGGCGGGTCGTATTGGTAGAAGTGCCGATTAAACGGAATTTCATAGCCCACCTTTATCTTGCCGTGGTCGATCCAGGCACCGGAACGGTACGGCAGCACTTCGCGCTTGAGATAGTCTTCGCAATGATCGCGCATCAAATCCAGCAGCGGCTCCTTATCCACCTTGCCTTTGTTGCTTTTGCCTTCATAATCCAACGGCAAAGGCAGTTTTGCGTCTAACGGCAATGGCACGTTTTCGGTATCCCGCAGATCGGGATCGGGTTCGGGCTTGCCTTTAGCGTCATAACAAATATCCGCTTGCGGGTCTTTTTCCGCCAGGCTGCCGGGCGCAAGCAAGGCTTTCTTCAAGTCATTGTCCAGTTTGACGGTGGAGTTTTTAAATGCAGCGTTAAGCTGTTTTTCGAATGCGCCGCGGTTTTTCACCCTTTCGCTGTTGGCAAAGGCCGGTTTCATACCTTCCAGCACTTTTATGATTTGTTCTTGTCGCTGTTTGCCCGCTGCAATTTCCGCCGCCATCGATGCTTTATCCTTGCGTTTTTGGCTTTCGGCCAGGGTTTTAAACCAAGCGCTGGCTTTAAACTTTTCGATACGTTCATCGGTGACGGCAAAATTGAGCCGCAGCGGACGCTCGACGGTGATCTTGAGATAACCGAAATCCCGGTTTTCGAAAACCTTGCTGACGATAATTTCCTTGTTCGGGTTCCGGCCGCTGTCGACGTTGGTGTTGATCGCGGCCAGGGTTTGGGTTTCGTTATCCTTGAACTCGCCGTAGATTTTGGTGAGCACATCGATATGGTTTGGCCGGCCATCCTCCCCGTCGCCGATCTGTTTGCGTTTATTCCCCAGGCTCTTTTTCATTTTCCAGGCGAACTCGGTGGCGTTAATGAGCTGGACCTTGCCTTTGCGTTCAGGCCGTTTGCGGTTGGTGACGATCCAGATATAGGTGTAGATTCCGGTATTGTAAAACAGTTGGTCGGGCAGACCGACGACAGTGTCGAGCATGTCGTTCTCGATAATCCAGCGGCGGATGTTGCTTTCGCCGCCTCCGGCATCGCCGGTAAATAAGGGGGAGCCGTTAAACACGATGGCGATACGCGAGCCTTCTCCGCCTTGTGCCGGGGACGAGTGCATTTTTGAAATCATGTGCAGCAGAAATAATAACGCGCCGTCGTTGATACGCGGCAGGTCGGGACCGAAGCGGCCGTTAAAGCCGAGTTCTTCGTGTTCTCTGGTAACGTGGTCTTTTTCCGGTTTCCATTCCACGCCAAACGGGGGATTGGCCAGCATGTAGTGGAATTTCTCATCGGGATGGCCGTCGCCGTCGGCGAAACCTTCTTTTGCTTTACCGGTGCCGAGCGTGTTGCCGTAAACGATATTGGCGACGTCTTCGCCTTTGATCATCAAATCCGAACCGCAGATGGCGAAAGACTCCGGGTTGTATTCCTGGCCGAACAGCTCCATCGTGGCGTCCGGATTGAGACCTTGTTCCTTGTCGATAACGAATTTCTCCGACTCGGATAACATGCCGCCGCTACCGCAGGCGGGATCGTAAACGGTGATGACTTTACCTTCTTTATAGACCGGATCGTCATAGGTAAAGAGCAAATGCACCATCAGTTTGATGACTTCGCGCGGGGTAAAGTGATCCCCGGCTTCTTCATTGGCTTGCTCGTTAAAGCGTCGCACCAGGTCTTCAAAAATGTAGCCCATGGCGATGTTGGGCACATGATCGGGGTGAAAATCGACATTGGCGAATTGTTTTACCACTTCAAACAAGCGATTGGCTTCTTCCAGCTTTTCGATTTCTTCCTCGAATTTGAATTTTTGCAGGATATTTAAGGCGCGGCTGGAAAATCCATTAATGTAATTGGACAGGTTTTTGGCCAGATTATCGGGATCGCCTAATAGGCTTTTGAAAGTGAATTCACTGGTATTGTGAAAGTTCAGTTTGAACTTCCGGTTAATCATTTTCTCGATAACTTCGTCGTCATACTTGTCGGCTGTCTTGAGTTGTTTGTACTCGGCAAGGACTTTTTCTTTGCTGTTCTCCAGCACACAATCCAAACGGCGTAAAACCGTTAAAGGAATCATCACCCGGCGGTATTGCGGCGGCCGGTATGGGCCGCGCAATAAATTGGCGATATCCCAAACGAGGTCGCTGTGTTTTTTAAATTTTTCCTGGTCTTTCATGAAGTCCTTAATCTCGATAGAGTCATTTGATATTCCAAAGGCTGCGGCATTTTAGCATTACCATTATACAG
>JBAQEN010000786.1:0-2825 GCA_049286765.1 Methylococcaceae bacterium | reverse complement strand
GAGTAATATCATAAGTTTCCGTTTGCGCCGCCAGATTGTCTTCGGTGATTTTAAGGCGGGCTTGATAGCCGCGCACGTCGACGTAATTCAGCGCCACTTCCGCGCACAAACTGACCAAAACGTCGCGCAAATCTTCTTGCGCGGCCTGCTCGGTCGCGTCCGCCGCCTCAATGCCACGCCGTTTTTTACCGAAAATATCGAGCTCCCAACCGGCATCCAAGGCATGGCTGTACAGTTCCGTGTTTACCCCCTTGACCGCACTGCTGGTTTCGGTTCGGCTGCCCGACATGGACATCGACAAAGTCGGCATCAATTCAGCACTGGCCAAGTGCCGGCGGGCACGCGCTTCGCGGACCCTCGCTTCCGCCTGATACAAATCAAGATTACCCGCTTCCGCCGTTTTTACCAGTTGCGCCAGAATCGGATCGTTGAAAATATGCCACCAGCTTCCTATTTCGACCTGCTTCGCATTCGGACTGCCGGTGATCACTGGAGTGCTCCAGGTCTTCGGCAATTCGGTTTGCGGTTTCCGGTAGTCGGGGCCGACCATACATCCAGTCAACGGCAGCAGAATCAACCACAGCACAGTTTTACAGAGTCTGTTCATATGAGCTACTTGATTTTTAGAGCCACCGACTTGTTTAACCACGTCTTGGCTTTTTTTGCGATCCAAAACTGGGCAAATTTGTCGGATTTGCAGACACTGTCTAAAAATGCAGTGGATATACTAAGTACTGCGGCGATATGTTTAAAATCCTGTTCGGCATCTTGCTGACCGCCATGCGGCGGTCTGCCCATGCCGCCGCCCGGAGGACCGCCTGCCGAACCACCACCCATTCCACCTCCACCTTGAAAACGACTGCCAAAGCGTGGCATGCCGCCGCCGGGCCCGGGTCTTCCTGCGCCTTCTTCGCCGTGGGCTCCGGGTTCTTGCCGACTCGATAATTCGGCACCGGCCAGCAATTGATGACCGCCTTTTTTCAATAGCAGCAAATACTTATTACCCGGCGGCGCATATTCCCAGATTGCCGTGCGCACATAAGGGGTGGTAATCGCATATGGATCCTCGTCCTCGCTGCCGGTCACTACCAGCAAGGGGATGGAAATATTTTTGTAGCGGGTTGTTACATTACCGAGCGCCATATCCACGGAGGGACTGAATAAAATCGCGGCCAGCGGTCTGAAGTCTTGCGCTTTCGGCAGATCGGTCTCGAATTTCTCACCGATCATCGCCGCCGCCGTTTGCGCGCCGATGTCGTAACCGGCAACGATCGATCGCGACAAATCGGCCGCTGCAAATAAGGCTTGGCCAGCATTTGCCCGCAGTTTGAGTTGTGCGTAAGCCCAGAGCAGGTGGCTGATGCGCTTTTTCAGGGATTCTTGCGAGAAATATTCATGCCCCAGGTAGCGCATTTCGCTGTTTCTGACGGCCTGCGACGACCTGAATTTGGCGCCGCCAAGCGGACCATATTCGTCGTCGTCCGGTCTTCCTGGCATCGGTGCCAGCTCCTTAAGCGCTCCGCTGATTTCAAACGGCTGCACGCTAAAAACCGCGTAGCCGGCCTTGGCCCAGTTTTCCCTCCAGACCCGGCCACCATCGGCAGGCTCTCCCAAGCCCGGGAGATAAATAACCAGCGGATAAACTCCAGGAGCCGTCGGTGCAAGCATTGAAATCTCGATGGCTTGGCCATTGTGCCGCCACGTTTCTTGGATCGAATCGATCGCATAGCTATGCGGCGCAAAGTAACCGCCCACGTTAATGAATTGTCCGATCTTTTCAGCCTGCTCTTCCGGCGTCGGCGGAGACGAGAGAAAAATACAACCCGTCACGAAAACTGCGCAAGCAATAACCGCCAGAAAATAAGCCCTGGTTTGGTGAGTTTTGTTCATGTCGCGATTTTATGGAATGGTTGCTTGATATGAAGGCTTCAGTATGCCTGAATTTCAGGTAAATCAATGTCAGCAAAATGTAAAATTGCGTAAATACGCCCAGTCATCAGCTGGGCGCAGAAGGCAAGTTGTCTGAATCAATCCTCGCAATGGGCCATTTTGCTTTGCAGTTTCTGTTGTTGCTCGAGGGTTAACAGTTTAAAAATGGCGTTGTCCAGTCTGGATTTCTGCAAAGCCGTTTCTCTATGGATAGCGGCAGCCTTGTCAAACAATGCCTGGATTTTGTCATCGTTGTAGTCGTTGGAAAAACTCAGGCGGTGGATTTTGATTCCAATACTTCTCAAGTCTTCCAGCTTGGTATCGATTTCGGCGAAATGGGCTTTGACCAGCGTTTTGATTTCACTTTGCTGTTTTTCGGTCAGATTAATTTGATGCAAAAGCAACGGCAGGGCAAGTTCGCCATCCACGGGCATATGATGTATCGGCAGCGGCATGTCTCCGAAAGGAGGTTCACCAAGCATTTGCGGGTTAGCCAAGGCTATCGCCGGTAATAAGAGTAAAATAAAGAGCAGTTTGCGCATAAATAAATCTCCAAAATTGTGTTTAAAGAAAATGGGGCGGAACACGTTTGATTCCGTCCTGTTTAGTATCGCTTCAACGTAAGTAAGGCGCTGTTAATGAAATGTAAATTCAGGTAAATCCTGTGGGGGATTCTGGTGGTTGCCAGATTGTAACGCTATGATGCTGTCAATAAACTAACAGGGTGGAAAGAGTGACGAAGATTTTGATAATTGACGATGATGTCGAATTGGCCGGGCTGTTTAAGGAATATCTGGAACAGGACGGCTTTGCGGTCGAAGTGGCCTATCAGGGTCAGGCAGGGCTGCGGCTGGCTTTGTCGGGAGACTATCAGCTGGTGATACTCGATATTATGT